>JAYUXI010000282.1:0-1598 GCA_043753085.1 Myxococcales bacterium
GAGCGCTTGGGTTTGTCGCGGCTCGGCCGCAACGCGCGCCAGGCGCTCGCCCTTTTGCACGTGCGTCTCGACGATCCGGTCACGGCGGAGCAGCTCCTGGCCCGGGTGGCCATCGAGCTCGAGGCACGAGACGACGTGGGCTCGTGCGAGTCCACAGAACTTGCAATAAATGTAAGTTACATGGAGATGGAGCGGGCTTCGAAACAGCCCGATGGTCCTCCCCTCGGCGCCGCTCGCGAGCCTCTCGAAGGCGTCTTTCGAAACGACGAGTGCAGCGACTTGCATCTGCGTCGCGTTGCCGCAGGCAACCTGGCACTGCTTTCGTTCCGTGCTCACCAGCTGGATGCGGCGCGGCGCTGGCTCGAGCTTGCCACCAGCGTGGAAGAAGGGCCCGTCGCAGACAACGCCGAGCACCTCTTCCAGCTCGACCTCGCCGCCCGTGTCGAGCTCGAGGCAGGACACCCCGACGTCGCCGTGCGAGGGTTCGACGAAGTGTTGCGTCGCGGCCATGCTGCGTCGCTGCGCGAAGTGGAGTGGAGCGCGCTCACGGGCAAAGCGGAGGCCCTCGCGCGGCGCGGCGACGTCCACGCTGCGATGGCGGCTTACCAGAGCGCCGAAGCGCTTCTCGACGACGCCAGTCTGGCAGTACCCCTCGGAGAGGGCCGCGCGGCATACCTCGACGCGCACGAGCGCAGCGCACGCTCGTTCTGCGATCTGCTGGTGCGCGCCAAACGCTTCGCGCAGGCCGCACTGGTTGCTCGTCGATCCGCAAGGCGGGCGATTGCCAGTGCCGAGTTCGGCCCACGCATCGCGGCGCTCGAGCCTCCTGCGCGTGCGCGCTGGGAAGAATCGATGGGCCGGTATCGAGCTGCACGCGCGGCACTGGACCACGCCGCGGCCGAGGATTGGCGCACGCCGCTGGATGCACTGCCAACCCAGGCTCGGCATCGCGATGCCGAAGAACGCGAGCTCGGTCGCGCGCTCGACGAGGCGCTCTGGCACGCAAGTGCCCGCCGCTCTCCCGCCGCCGATCTGCAAAGCCCGCTGCCACCCGGGATCCTGCGGATCACCTGGGTACCTACGCCCAGCAATGCCGTCTTGATCGTGGAGCGCGCCGGTCGCGCCAGCGCGTACCCGTTGCTGCGCGACGACGCGGCGGCGCCGTTCGGCAGCTGGGCCGACGAAGGCGGCGCGCTCGATGCCGCCGACGTGAAACACATCGAGCTGTATCCGACCGGTCGCTACGGCGAGCAGCCTTTGCACTTTGCCAAGCTGGGGGGCCGTGCGTTGCTCGATTGGGCTCCGGTGTCGTACCCCTTGCTGCGCGGCCACGGCGGCGAGCCCAGCTCGGACGCGCAAGAGCGACTCGCCCGTGCGGTGGTCGTGGTGGGCGACCCAACCGGCGATCTTCCCGGGGCAGCCCGCGAAGCGACGCGCGCAGAGCAGCTTTTTCGCGCCAAAGGCTGGGAGGTCTCGCGACTGTTCGCCGCAGAGGCCACTCACGACGCCGTGGTGGACGCGCTGCAACGGGTCGATTTCTTCTACTACGCCGGGCACGGCGAGCATCGAGGCACGGACGGCGCCGGCAGCCGGCTGCG
>JAYUXI010000283.1:0-1595 GCA_043753085.1 Myxococcales bacterium
CACAAGCTCGAGACGTTCCGGACCAAGGAAGAAGAAGAAACCGAGCAAGCGCACGAACAGCTGCGTTCGCTGGCGATGGGTGGCGTGCGCTTCGAAACGAGCGACGACGGCAGCCACGTCGAGGGCCGCCGCATCGACGTGAACCCGAGCCTGCTTCGCAGGTTGCGGCGCGGGCAGTTTCCCGTCGACGGCCGGCTCGATCTGCACGGTCTCAACCTCGAGCAGGCGCGTCTGGCGTTGGTTGCGTTCCTCGCACGCATGCGACAGCAAGGCGAGACGGCCGTGCTGGTCGTGCACGGCAAGGGCCAGCACTCGCCACGCGGCATGGGAATCCTTCGCGGCGAGATCGCGGCGTGGCTGTCCCAGGGCGCCGCGGCGCAGCACACGGCCGCGTTCGCCACCGCGCAGAACGACGACGGCGGCGAAGGCGCCACGTACGTTTTGCTGGTTGGACGCAGCGCGTGACGGGCGATTAAAGACACAAATGCATTTCCGCAGCATGGCAAGCATGCCTACGCTCCGCCCATGGTCGACAAGGTGAAGAAGATCTGGCTGGACGGAGAGTACATCGACTGGGAAAACGCCAACGTTCACCTCCTGACCCACACGCTTCACTACGGTCTCGCCGCGTTCGAAGGCATGCGTGCCTACCAGCGCAAGGACGGCAAGACGCAGATCTTCCGTCTGAACGAGCACGTCGATCGCCTGTTCGACACGTGCAAGATGGCCCTGCTCGAGCCCAAGACCAGTCGCGATGACTTCAAAGAAGTCAGCGCTGAGCTACTGCGCCAGAACGGCATGACCGAAGGCTACCTCCGCCCGATGGTCTTCGTGGGCGACGGCGCGATGGGCATCTACGCGCCTGACAACCCGATTCGCAGCACCGTGATCGCCTGGAAGTGGGGCACGTACCTCGGCGAAGATGCGCTCGCGAAGGGGATCCGCGCCAAGATCAGCTCGTTCCAGCGCCACCACATCAACGTGTCGCTGGCCAAGGCGAAGATGAACGGCCAGTACACCAACAGCATCCTGGCCAAACGCGAAGCCAAGTTCGGCGGCTACGACGAAGCCATCATGCTCGACACGCAAGGCTACGTCTCGGAAGGCACCGGCGAGAACATTTTCCTCGTCCGCAAGGGTGTACTCTACACGCCCGACTTGTCGTGTTCCATCCTCGAGGGCATCACCCGCGATGCCATCATCACGCTCGCCCGCGAGCAAGGGCTCGAGGTGATCGAAACGCGCATCACGCGCGATCAGCTTTGGCTCGCGGACGAGGTATTCATGACCGGCACTGCCGCGGAGATAACCCCCGTCCGCGAGGTCGACGACCGCAAGGTGGGCAGCGGCGTGGTGGGCCCCATCACGAAGCGCCTGCAGGAAAAGTTCTTCGACATCGTGCGCGGTTCGGACGACTCGCATCCCGAATGGCTCACCGCAGTCTGAGACAGCGTCTCGCGGTGTCTGCATGCATGCTGCACGCATGCAGCAGCGCGCCGCCCGCGGCTACCGCAGCGCACGCCAAGCCCAAGGCGTTCGTGTTCGGCGACGCTCCGCCTGGCGAGTTCGCGTCGAAGCGATACGGCCTACACCTG
>JAYUXI010000284.1:0-1595 GCA_043753085.1 Myxococcales bacterium
AGCACCGTCATCACGCCGCCGCCGGTCTCCACGCCGAGCGAGAGCGGAGTGACGTCGAGCAGGAGCATCTCGGTCGCGGCGCCGCCGTTCAGCGCAGCCGCCTGCAGGGCCGCCCCGGCCGCCACGACCTCGTCCGGGTTGACGCTCTTGTTGGGCTCCTTGCCGAAGAAGTCCTTCACCGTCTTGCGCACCAGCGGCATGCGGGTCATGCCGCCGACCAGCACCACTTCGTCGACGTCGGCAGGCGACATGCCTGCGTCTGCGAACGCTACGCGGCAGGGCTCGAGCGTCTTTTCGACGAGGTCCCGGGTGACCTTTTCGAGCTCGGCACGGGTGAGCGAGCGCTCGAGGTGGACCGGACCGAGCTCCGGCGACATGGCCAGAAACGGCAGGTTCACGTCCGTGGTGATCGACGACGAAAGCTCGTGTTTGGCTTTCTCGGCCGCTTCGCGCACACGCTGCAGCGCCATGCGATCGGCGCGAAGATCGATCGCGGTGTCCTTCCGGAAGCCGTCCACCAGAAGCTCGACGAGGCGCGCGTCGAAGTCCTCACCGCCGAGATGCGTGTCGCCGCTGACCGCCTTCACGTGGAAGACGCCGCCCTTGATCTCGAGGATGGAAATGTCGAACGTACCGCCGCCGAGGTCGTAGACGGCGATCGTCGAGCTCTCTTTCTGGTCGAGGCCGTAGGCGATGGCCGCGGCGGTGGGCTCGTTCAGGATGCGCAGCACCTCGAGGCCGGCAATGGCGCCTGCGTCTTTCGTGGCCTGGCGCTGCGCGTCGTCGAAGTAGGCGGGAACGGTAATTACGGCGCGCGAGACCACGGCGCCGAGATACGCTTCGGCCGTGGCTTTGATGCTGCCGAGCACGAGCGCCGAGATCTCCGGCGGGCTCATGGTGCGATCGCCGACGCGAACCCACGCGTCGCCGTTTTCGGCAGGCACCACGTGGTACGCCACCGCGGCGGCGTGCTTTTTGACCTCGGGCGAATCGGCCCGCTGACCCATCAGCCGCTTCACCGCGTAGACCGTGTGCTCCGAGTTGGCGACCGCCTGACGCTTGGCCGCCTGGCCGACGAGACGCTCACCCGATGGCAAAAACCCGACGATCGACGGCGTGGTGCGCGCGCCCTCGGAATTCGGGAGCACGCGGACGTCGACCTGGCCGCCCGCGCGGACCTCGACCCAGGCGACGCACGAGTTCGTGGTGCCGAGGTCGATGCCGACCACTACGGCGTTGTCCTGCTCGTCCGCCATGCGCGATTCACGCTTCCGGGGTTTCCGTGGCTTTCGGCTTCGCCACCACGACGAGCGCCGCACGCACCAGGCGTTCGCCGTGCACGTAGCCCCCTTGTACCTCGGCCACGATGGTACCAGGCGCGTGCTCGTCGGTTTCGACCTGCTGGATGGCTTCGTGCACCTGCGGATCGAACGCGGCCCCGACCGTGGGCACCTTCTTCACGCCGGCTTTTTCCAGCGTGGTCTCGAACTGACGCATGACCATGCCGAGGCCGGAGGCCACCGACTTCACGTCTTCGGCGCGCTCGGCGCTGTGGATGCCGCGCTGCACGTTGTCGAACACGGGGAGCATCTCGC
>JAYUXI010000285.1:0-4181 GCA_043753085.1 Myxococcales bacterium
ACAGCTGCCGCCCCGCCCGCTGCCATCGGGCAAGGGACGCGCACGCAGCGTGGTCTGGGTCTCGAGTCGCTTCATGACAGCTCCTTGAATAGGTCCAGAGTCGACCATTCCAAGTCCGGGAATCTTCGCAATTGCGAACAGCCAGCCCCTGCACGCGACGCGCTTGGGTGGACGGAAACGTTTGCGACCGAGAAGGCAGCGACCTCCAGCAGGGCGCGGCCGGCAACCCTGCGCAAACGCAGTGGCGCCGAGTCGTTGCCGAATTGGCGTGCTACAACGCGAGTGATGGCTGCAGCACCCTTCGAACAGCCGACGGCACTCGCCGAGCCTGGCGGCGTTGCCGATCTCCAGCCGCGCAACGACGAGCTCCAGTCGCTGAACGACGAGCTCACCGCGGTGAACACGCAGCTGCAGGACAAGCTGCAGGAGCACGAATCCACCACCAACGACCTCAGCAGCCTGCTCCTCAGCACCGACATCGCCGTGGTGTTCCTCGACCGGCAGCTGCGCATCCGCCGCTTCACGCCGGCCGTGCGCGAGCTCGTGGATCTGACTCCGTCCGATGCCGGTCACCCGCTCGAGAGCCTCGCGCAGAAGTTCCTCGACCCGGATCTCCCGTCCGACGTGCGTGAAGTCGTCGAACGACTGGTCCCGCTCGAAAGAGAGGTCCGGAGTCATTCCGGCCGTTGGTACTTGCGCCGGCTCCTGCCGTACCGCACCGCGGATCATCACGTCGATGGCGTGGTCATGACCTTCATCGACATCACCAAGAGCAAGCGCGCCGAAGAAGGCATGGCCGAAAAAGCCCGCCTGCTCGATCTCAGCGGCGACGCCATCATCGCCTGCGACATCGACAACCGGGTGATGTTCTGGAGCCTCGGCGCCTGCCGCCAGTTCGGTTACTCCGCCGCCGATGCCTTGGGCCAGGTGTTGCCCGAGCTGCTGCAGAGCACCGGCTATCCGCAGCTCGGCCACTTGCTGGATTCGGCGGGCGCGGAGCAACCGCTCATGGGCGAAGTGGTCAGCGTCACCAAGGGCGGGCGGCCGATCGCCTCGCTGTGCCGCTGGGCGGTCGACACCGACGCAGAGGGCAAACCGTACTCGATCCTGCTCTCCAGCACCGACGTGACGGAACGGCGCCGGGAGACCGAAGCGTTGCGGCAGGGCGAAGAACAGTTTCGCCTGCTGGTCGACGGCGCGCGCGACTTCGCGATGGTGTTGCTCGACGCAGAGGGAATCATCACCGCCTGGAACATCGGCGCGGAGCGCGTTCTCGGCTACGCCGAAGCCGAGGCCGTCGGCCACAGCGTCGGCTTGATTTTCACCCCGGAAGACCGCGCGGCCGGCGCTCACCATCGCGAACGCGCGGACGCCGCCCGCGACGGGCGGACGGAAGACGCCCGCTGGCACCTGCGCAAAGACGGCCAGCGATTTTTCAGCAACGGGGTGATGAACTCGCTGCGCGCGCCCGACGGCAGCGTGCGCGGCTTCGTCAAGATCCTGCGCGACGACACCGCGCGCAAGCTCGCCGAGGAATCTCTGAAGAACGCGGCGGAACAAGCCGCCTCGGCCAACCGCATGAAGGACACGTTCCTGGCCACGCTCAGCCACGAGCTCCGCACGCCGCTGGCTGCGATCCAGCTCTGGGCCCACGTGCTCAAGAAACAAGACGTCGCCGATCTGCAAGGCCGTGGACGTGCGGTCGAAGCCATCGTGCAAAGCGCGCAGGCCCAGAACCAGCTGATCGACGACCTGCTCGACACCGTGCGGATCGCATCGGGTGCGCTTCGCATCGACGTGCAAGCGTGCGACCTCACGCCGATGCTGCACGGCTGGGTCGACTCCATCCGCCTCACGGCCGAAGCCCAAGGGGTGCATCTACGCGTCGAGATCGACGAGGCCATCGGCATGGTGGCCACCGATCCCAACCGCCTGCAGCAGGTGCTGTGGAACCTTCTGAAGAACGCCGTCACCTTCACGCCGCCGGGCGGACAGGTGAACGTCAGCGTGATGCGGCGCAGCAACCATCTCGAGATCCGCGTGGCCGACACCGGGGCCGGCATCTCGGCGGACTTCCTCGCGCACGTCTTCGAAGCGTTCCGCCGCGAAGACTCGTCGAACGCGCGCGCCACCGGCGGGCTCGGGCTCGGGCTCTCGATCGTGTCGAAGCTGGTGCATCTGCTAGGCGGCACCATCCGCGCCGAGAGCCCTGGGCTCGGCAAGGGCGCCACGTTCACCGTGCAACTGCCGTCGGTGCGCCCGGCCCCCGGCGTGACCCGAAGCAGCGCCGAGAGCGCCGAGGTTGTGCGCTCGAACCTGCTGCGCGACCAGCAGATCCTGCTGGTGGAAGGCGCCCGCGGGACCCGCGACGCGTTGGCTCTGATCCTGCGGACGGCCGGCGCTGCAGTCACGGCCACGGCGGACGCGGCGGAAGCGTTCGCTGCCTTCGTCGCGAAGCGTCCCACCCTCGTGGTGAGCGACATCGCCCTTCCCGGCGAAGATGGCTACGCGCTGCTGCGGAAGATCCGGGCGCACGAGGCCCGGCAGGCCGCACGTGCCATCCCTGCGGTCGCCGTGACTGCGCTTGCCCACGACGAGGACCGAACGCAGATCTTCGACGCAGGGTTCGACGCTCACCTGGTCGAACCGTTCGAGGCCGAGACCCTGATCCAGACGCTGGTCGAGCTCCTCGGTACCAAGCCGTAATTCTGCGCTTGCAAAATGTGCCATGACAGCTGGGCTTTTCGCGGCGGGGGCGTTCTATCGTGGATAGATAGGTTGGCACCCTCATGGACGCTCCCCTCAACAAGCTGCGAATCCTCATCTGCGACGATCACCCGATCGTGCGCTCTGGCCTGGTCGCGATGATCGGACTCGAAGACTGCATGGAGGTCGTGGGCGAAGCGGCAGACGGCGAAGCCGCGGTGCAGGCCGCGCAGACCCTGAATCCAGACGTCATCGTGCTCGACGTCAACATGCCGAAGCTGAACGGCGCCGAAGCCACCGAACGGATCAAGAAGGACAACCCGCAGGCGCGCGTGTTGGCTCTCACTGCGCATGAAGACCAGCATTTCGTGCAGCTGCTCATGACCGCGGGCGCCCAAGGCTACGTGCTCAAGCGCACCGCTCCGGAAGATCTGGTGCGCGCCATCCACGCGGTTGCTCGCGGCGAGATGTACGTCGACCCAGGGATGGCCGGGCAAATGGTGTCCAGCATGCGCGGTCGCAGCAACCGCGCCCCCGGCGAGCGACCGGAGCTCAGCGAGCGCGAGGCCGAGGTCCTGCGCCACATCGCCGAAGGGCACGCCATGAAAGAGATCGCGGCGAAACTCGAGCTCAGCACGCGAACCCTCGAAACGTACAAGGCGCGCGCGATGGAGAAGCTCGGCTTCGACAGCCGCGCCGACATCGTGAAGTACGCGTTGCAGCGCGGTTGGCTGCGCAGTCTGTAGGGGGGCGGACGCAGCCAAGGTGACCCGGAAATCAGCGGGTTAACTTGCTGCGTCACACGATCTTCGCTTTGCCTGCGGCGGTGCGTTCGCTAGCAGGACGGGCACCATGATCGCTCGACTGACCATTCCCGTACTTTGCGGCGTCTTGCTGGCCGCTTCTGCCTGCGGCGGCGACGACCCCCGAGGCGACGGCAAGAACGACGGTACGGACGGCGGCAAGGGCGGTACCACCCCAGATGGTGGCGGCGAGCAAGCCAAGCGCGTCGTGTGCCCGACGAAGATCGTCGCCGCTCCCGCCGGCGCATTGTGCGCCGTCACGGCGGGTTCTTCCGACTCGCTGATGGTCCAGGCCACGGTGCTCGCCGGCGACACGCTGTACGAAAATGGCGCCGTGGTGCTCGACCGCAGCGGCCCGAACGGCAAGATCACCTGCGCGGGTTGCGACTGCGAAGCCTCCGGCGCCACGGTCCTGGCCTGCGCCAACGGCGTGCTCTCCCCCGGCCTCATCAACTCGCACGACCACATGCCGTTCAACGCCGGCAGCGGCCCCAAGGCCCACGGCGCCGAGCGCTTCGACCACCGCCACGACTGGCGCGAAGGCATCCGCGGCCACAAGAAGATTGGCACCGACGGCTCGGCCGACGCCGAGCCCGCCAAGCAGTTCGCCGAAATGCGCATGCTGCTCAGCGGCGTGACCAGCCTGGTCGGCAGCGGCAGCGCCGAGAACCT
>JAYUXI010000286.1:0-1591 GCA_043753085.1 Myxococcales bacterium
CGGATCCAGGGGGGGTACCGGCTCGATGGTACGGGTCTCGACGGTACGCCGTATGCCTCGTTCATCGGGCCGGCCACCGCCGGCGCAATGGTCGACAGCAAGTACCAGCCGTTCTTGAACAGCCTGTGGTCGTACTCCAGCAACAACCTCGCGCGCGGCTACTACGACAACGAGCTGCAGCTGCTCAGCCTGATCGTGGCGTCGGGCAACTGGTGGAACCCGTGACCTGCTGCCAATGATGGTACGTTGTCGGCCGCGTGCCCGACGACGATAGGACGACCGGTTCCGGGGCTTCACGGTCCCTTCCCCGCCTTCTTGCGTCGAGGGCGGAGATTGCCGCGGAGTATCGGCGCATGGCGCGCGGACTGCGGTTTGGGGCGGCGCTGTGGCTTGCTTTTGCGCCGCTCAGTTTCGCCCTCGCCTTCGTGCACGACGCGCCTTGGTATCTGTTCGCGGGCACGCGCGTGACGGTCGTCGCAGCGCTGCTCTTGGCCGGCACGGTGGAGCGCTGGAGGCTGGCACCCACGGCGGGACGCATGAGTCTTTTCTCGGGCAGCGTCGCCAGCTTCGTCGTCTTCATGATGGGAATCGAAGGCGCGTTCCTCGGCGGAGCACGCAGCGCGTTTGCGATCGGTCCGGCTTTCGGTCTGGTCGTTCTGGTCTACTTGCAACGGCACTGGCGCAACGCCGCGCTGCCAATGCTGGCGACGAGCCTGGCGTACTTCGTGGGGATCGCTGCCGCGAGCCCCTTTGCAACCATCGTTCGCGCCCGCGAAGACAGCTTTCTGCTGGCGAGCGAGCTACTGCTGCTGTGCGGCCTCAGCGCGTTTTGCGTGTACCTCTCACACATGGGCTGGCGGTTGCGGCGCGAGCTGTTCGACGCCACCAGCCTCGGCCGCTACGAGTTGCGTCGTTGCATCGGACGAGGCGGAATGGGCGAGGTGTGGAGCGCCTACCACACGTCGCTCAAGCGCGAAGTGGCGGTGAAGATCCTGCGTGCTGATCGCATGGACGCCGAGGCTGCGGCGCGCTTCGAGCGCGAGGTGAAAGCGACGTCTTCGTTGACCCATCCGAACACGGTCCGGGTCTTCGACTACGGCGTGACGGACGACGGCACACTGTATTACGCAATGGAGCTGCTCGACGGCATCAGCGTTGGCACGCTGATCAAGCGCGATGGCCGGCAGAGCGGCGAGCGCGCCGCGGTGCTCGTCGTACAGGTGGCTCGCGCCCTTGCCGAAGCGCATGCCGCGGGGATCATCCACCGCGATCTCAAGCCCGACAACTTGATCATCACCCAGGCCGGCGGCGAGGTCGACTTCATCAAGGTGATCGACTTCGGGATCGCGCGGGCGCTGCACGACGACAGCAACGTCACCCGCGTCGGCGACATCGCCGGCACGCCCGCATTCATGGCCCCAGAGGTCGTCGAGGGCAAACCGGCCGATGCCCGTTCCGACATCTATTCACTGGGCGTGGTGCTGTACACACTGCTTGCTGGCCGGCCGCCCTTCAAGGAACGCAGTGCTTCGCTCACCATGCGCGCGCACGTCCTGAATGCGGTGGCATCACCGCGTGAACATGGCGCGAC
>JAYUXI010000287.1:0-1590 GCA_043753085.1 Myxococcales bacterium
AATCTCGGCAAAGGAGACGAAGCGCTGCGACGCGTCCGGGCGTACGAACGTGAAACCGCGGTCTTCGTGGCCCTGCAGGTTGTCGAGGGCCTCGGTCAGCGTGGAAGGAACATGACGGGGATGCACGTCCGGCCAGTTAGTTCGGTCGTTGGGCCCGCGCAACCCCAGGCCGAACGGGCACGGCACCGTCCCGACAGCGCGAACCCCACGCGCAGGCTGCGAAGCGCGGTTCGCAGCCTGCGCGTCGGGAAGCGCGACAGCACGGTGCATTCGTCCAGCGTTTTTGGGGATTCCCACTTGGTCGTACACCTGGCCAGGGGGGCATGGAATGTGCAAGGAAGGTAAGGATTCCGTCCTGGTTCCCGCGGGGAGCACGCTCGGAAACTTTCCGTATCTCGCCCCTCGCGCTACCCACAGGCCCAACTTGCAGAACTCGCAACGAGTGTATCTTACAGGCGTCGGCGTCGTCAGCTCCCTCGGGCTCGGCAAAGAAGACTTCTTTGCCGCCCTCACGGCGGGCAAAAGTGCCGTCGCGCCGATCCAGTCGTTCGACGCCGCCGGACTCGGCCGCAGCTATGCCGCCGAGGTCAAAGACTTCCGCGCGACCGATCACATGACCACGGCCGAAGCACGCCGCATGGGCCGTTGCTCGGCCATGACCGTGGCTGCTGCCCGTATGGCCACCACCGACTCCGGGCTCGATCTGGCTGCGCTGGCAGGGCCGCGTACCGCCGTCGTGGTCGGCACCACCATGGGCGAAGCCGACGTGCTCGAGCACCTCGACCACGCCTGGATTGCCGGCGGCGCGCGTGCAGTCAAGCCGTCGCTGTTGCCGCGGTACGGCTCCACGCTGCTCTCGATTCACGTGGCCCGCGCGGTCGGCGCGCAAGGCATGGTCGTCACGCTGCCCGGCGCCTGCGCCGCCGGCAACTACGCGCTCGGATTCGCCGCCGATCTCGTTCGCACCGGCCGCGCGGACGTGGTGATCGCGGGCGCCGCCGAGATCATTCAGGAGCTGCAGTTTTCTGGCTTCGTGCGCCTCGCCGCGATGGCGCCGGAAAAGTGCCAACCGTTCGACAAGAACCGCCAGGGTCTCATCGTCGGCGAAGGCGCCGGCATCGTGGTGCTCGAATCAGAAGCGCATGCCCTGCGCCGCGGCGCGCGCTTGTTGGCGGAGTTCGGCGGGTACGGCCTCACCTGCGACGGCTACCACATCACCCGTCCCCACCCCGAGGCGATCGGCAGCATCGAGGCCATGCGCCAGGCCATCCATCGCTCCGGCGTCGATCCCGATCAAGTGGACTTCGTGAACGCGCACGGCACCGGCACCCGCGCCAACGATCTGGCCGAGGCCAAGGTCGTGCGCGAAATCTTCGGCGGCCGCGCCATCCCCGTTTCCAGCATGAAGAGCATGATCGGGCACTGCATGGGCGCGGCCAGTGCGCTCGAGGCGATCGGCTGCGTGATGACCCTGCAAGACGGCATCTACCCGCCCACCATCGGCTTCGAGACACCCGATCCCGACTGCGACGTGGCGCTGGTCGCCAACACGGCGGGCCGCGGCAAGGCCGACATCGTGCTCAACAACTC
>JAYUXI010000288.1:0-24133 GCA_043753085.1 Myxococcales bacterium
AGATCCTCGGGACCGTCGAGTCGCCGACCGTCATCCAACCGAACTCGACGAGTGTCGACTCGACCAAAAACGGCTTCAGCCGCGTGTACGATCTGTACCGAGGGTGCGGCGCCGACGCGACGTCGGAGGCCGGACCCGAAGTGATCTATCAGGTCACGTTCGACCAGCCCGGGTCGTTCCATGCGTCGATCGCACACGGTGCCGGCACCGACCTCGACGTCCAGATCTTGTCGGAAAAGAATACCTCGTCGTGCGTTGCGCGTGGCAACACCGACGCGACGGTGAACGTCGGCTGCGGCACCTACTACGTCGTGGTGGATACGTTCGGTAGCGCCACCGCGCCGGGTGGCGAGTTCACTCTCACGACAACCTTCAACGGCACGGGCGGCGCCTGCGGCTCGGCCGCCGGTCCGGCTCCGTTCAACCCGCTCGGCCGGCCCGGCGACGACTGCAGCGGCCAAGTCTTCTGCGACTCGAACCTCGGCGCCGAAGTGTGCCTCAGCGGTGCCGGTGGGGCGATCTGCACGATGGCCTGCGACACCGACAACGATTGCGCCGACATGACCGGCGGCGCGGGCTGTTGCGGCCCGGTCACCGTGACTTCCAACGGCCAGCAGCGAACCGAAAACTACTGCTACGCGGCGTCCTCGTGCGCCAACGGTGGCCCCTCGTCGGGCGGCGTGAGCAGCAGTGGAGGCACCAGCGGCACCAGCGGCACCAGCGGCACCAGCGGCACCAGCGGCACCAGCGGCGGTGGCGATGCTGCAGCGGGCGACGACGCGACGGGCGGCGACGACGACGCCACCAGCGACGACGACGCGACGGGCGGCGGCAAGAGGAACAAGACCACGACCACGTCGGGCTGCGCGGCTGCGCCGGGTACGACCACCAGCAGCGCGCTGCTGTATGTGGGCTTGGGCTTGGCCGCCCTCGCGACGCGCCGTCGCGGCAGTCGCGGCAGTCGCGGCCGTCGCGCCTGATCGAGCTGGGTCGCGGGAGTGAATCGTCCATCCGTCCCTTCGAACTGGCGCGCCGTGGTCCGTCCTGGTCCGTCACCACCGTGACCACGGGCCTGCTGTCGTTTTTTTACGCCGTGGTGCCGACTCGTCGACCGAAGTGGATCAGCAAGCGCTTCTGGCTCTGATCAGAACCGGTGCTTCGCGGGCACGGGGGCCGTTGGATCGGTCGGCCATTCGTGCCGCGGGTAGCGTCGGGACAGGGCCTTGCGCAGCTCTGGGTAGTGCGTCTTCCAGAAGCTCGGCAGGTCTTGTGTAATCTGCACGGGCCTGCGGTTCGGCGCCAGGAGATGCACCACCACTTTTTCGCCGGCCACCTCGGGCGTCGCCGTCAGGCCGCAAAAATCTTGCAGGTAGCTCTCGACCCATGGCGCCTGGCCGCGCGCAAACGTGATCTTCGCCGAACGGCCGCTCGGGAGCGTGAGGCGCTCCGGCACCCAGCGATCGATCGCCGGCCCGCCCACGGTGCGCGCGCGGATCAGCGACAGCAGATCCGCGGCGATCAGATCGTCGAGCCGCGTCGCCGTCTGCGCCACCTCGCGCAGGGCGTCCTCGATGGCCGCGTCGTCCGGCGGCACCACCTCCGGATGTCGCTTCGCCGCGATTTCGGCCCGGGCCCGCCAGCTCTCCAGCGCGTCGCCGTCGAGCAGCGTGTGCAACCCCCGCGCCAGCGCCGCCTCCACCAGGAGCCGCACGGACTCGGGACCGTGCGGCGCCGGCGAGTCGTCCAGCACCACGCCCTCGTACAACATCTCGGCGCGCGCGATCACGCGACCCGTGGCGGCCTCGAAGCGCGCTCGTACGCGCTCTTCGATGCGCTCCGGAAACAGCTCGAGCAAAAGCTCGGGCTCGATGCGGTGCGCGAGACGGATGAGCGGCTTCTTGCGCTTCTCGCCCTGCAGGCAGATCACGAACGGCGCCTCGCGCACCAGGCTGCTCTCCGCAAGCTCGCACACGGTGCCGCCCGCCATCGCCAGATCGCGCGAGCCCGCCGCGCGCCGCTTGGCGATGCGATCGAAAAACGCCACCGCCAGCGCCGCACCGATCTCCTGCGGGTAGCCGTCGTCGCTGCCGCGCACCTGCGCCGCCAGCGATTTGCGCGCGCGCTCGATGCGGTGTACGGCGCCGGCATCGAGCTGCATGGCCCGCAGCGCGTGCGGCTGGAAGCGCGAATGGCTCGCCTCTTCGAAGCGGTCGGCGAGTGCCTCGGCGTCGCTGTCTTCCACCGCCTCGCCCCTGCCGAGCTCGCGGCCGCGCAGCCTGGGATCGCGCTCCGACAGGATCGCCGCGATCAGCCCGGCGCGGCGCGGCACCTGACGCTTCTCCGCCTCGAGCAAGAACCGTCCGAGGCGCGGGTGCAGAGGCAGGCGCGCGGCGCGCCGGCCGAGATCGGTGATGGCGCCGCCTTCGTCGAGAAGATCGAGCCGCGTCAGCAGCGTGCGGGCTGCCAGCAGCGCCGCCTCGCCAGGCGAGTCCAGGAGCTCGGTGCCGGTGGCGTGGGCGGCCGCGAGGTCGAGCACGACGGGCGCGAGATCCGTGTGCAGGATCTCCGGATCGTCGAACTCGGGGCGCGCCAGAAACTCCGTCTCGGTGTAGAGGCGCAATGCCTTGCCGGGGCCCTGTCGGCCGGCGCGGCCCGCACGCTGGATGGCCGATGCGCGCGAGCACTGACCCAGCACGAGCTCGGAGAGCAGAAGCCACGGATCGTGGCGTGCCCGCCGCACCAACCCGGCGTCGACCACGGCCTCGACGCCATCGATGGTGACCGACGACTCGGCGATGTTGGTCGAGAGCAGCACCTTGCGCCGCGTCGATGGTGCGAGGGCACGATCCTGCTCTTCCGGCGGCAGCTCGCCGTGCAGCGGCAGGATCACGAGATCGTACTCGGCGGCGAGCTTCGCGGCGGCTGCCTGCGCGAGCCGGATCTCCTTGGCCCCCGGCAAGAACACCAGCACGTGCCCGCGCAGACCGTCTCGCACGAGCTGCCGCAGCGCCGAGACCACCTGCAGCTCGAGGGGCCGCTCGTCCTTGGCGGGTAGGTGGGTGACGACGACGGAATGCGCGCGCCCTTCGGTGCGAATCAGCGGCGCGTCGCCGAGGAAACGCGAGAGTTTCTCGGTGGCCAAGGTGGCCGACAGCACCGCCACCATCAAGTCGGGTCGGCGCTGCCGCAGCCGCCGCAGCAGCGCGAGGGCCAGATCACCCTGCACGTGGCGCTCGTGAAACTCGTCCAAGAGCACTGCCGACACGGATCGCAGCTCCGGATCCGCGATGAGCTGGCGGGTCAGCACACCTTCGGTGACGAAGCGGATGCGGGTGCGGGCGCTGGTTTTGCTCTCGTAGCGCACGTTGTAACCGCAAATTCCGCCTACGGGCTCGCCGAGCTCGCTTGCTACGCGGGTTGCCGCGAGCCGGGCGGCCAGGCGGCGCGGCTCGAGAACGACGATTTCTCCGGCGCACGAATCGAGCAGCGCAGGTGGCAATCGCGTGGTTTTGCCAGCCCCCGGCGGTGCGGAAAGCAGCAGCGTGCGATGCGTTCGAAGCGCTTCTACGATCTCCGGGAGCTGAACATCGATGGGCAGCATGCTACTTGTTCCATCTCTTGGAACTCTGGCGACATACCACGCTCGGTCTCGGTGGACCGGCGCGCACCTTTCTCGAACCCGATTCGGTCGACGCCGTGTGCGATGCGATCGAAGCCACAGGCGGGCCACTTCTCATTCTGGGCGGAGGCAGTAACCTCGTCGTCGCCGACCAGGGCTACTCCGGCACGGTGATCTACCTGGGCGCGAGCTTCGGCCGGGTCTCGATCGAGCGCAGCGGCGGCATCGCGCTGGTGGTGGCCGAAGCCGGCGCCTGGTTCGACGACATCGTCGCCCAGACGGTGGGCGCCAACCTGGCCGGTCTCGAGGCCTTGTCCGGGATCCCGGGCTCGGTGGGCGCCACCCCGATGCAGAACGTCGGCGCCTACGGTCGCGAAATCGCCGAGGTGCTCGACTGGGTCGAGGCCTACGACCGCCGCCAAGAGTGCAGAGTGCAGCTATCTCCAGCCGCCTGCAAATTCGGCTACCGCACCAGCCGCTTCCGCGGCGACGATCGCTACGTCATCTTGCGCGTCGCGCTCCGACTTCGCGCCAGCGAGACGGGACTGCCGATTCGCTACGCCGAGCTCGCCAAGGCGCTCGGCGTGGAAGAGGGCGCGTCCGTGCAGCTCGCCAAGGTGCGCGAAGCGGTCCTCGAGCTGCGCAAGAGCAAGGGCATGGTCGTCGACGAAGACGATCCCGACTCGCGCAGCGCCGGCTCGTTCTTCGTGAACCCCATCGTCGAGGTCGCCAAGGCCGACGACATCGAAAAGCGCGCGCTCGCGCTCGGCAAGGGACTCGCGAGGTCCGCGATGCCGCGCTTCCCGTCCGAAGGCGGCCTGGTGAAGCTCTCGGCGGCATGGCTGCTCGAGCGCGCTGGCTTCGGCAAGGGTTGGGGCAAGGGCGCCATCGGCGTGTCGAACAAGCACTCGCTGGCGATCGTCAACCGTGGCAGTGGCACCACCGCAGAGCTGCTCGACGTGGCCCGCACGTTGCGCAAGGGCGTGCAAGACACGTTCGACCTCACCCTCGTGCCCGAGCCGGTGTTCGTGGGCTGCGAGCTGTGAGCTCGCGCTACGGCGCCGTCTTGTAAACGACGACCTTGCCGCCGCGTACGCACGCCGCGGTCTGCGCGTCGTTCGCGGCGGTGCAGCCCGAGAGCTCCGCGGGTTTCGTCAGCTCGGGGTGGGTCAGTAGCGTACCGGCGCCACCGAGAAACAGACCGAGCGACGTCGGCACGGCGAACAGCTTGCCGTTCGGGGAGCGCGCCGAGCCCGGGGTCATCGGGGCGCTCGCATCGGGCAGCGCGAGGTCGGCCTTGCCGCGTGTCACGTCGACGTGGATCGGGTAGCCCTCGACCAGCACGTCGAGCGCGGACTTGGTCCACGCGAGCGGCACCGCGCGTTTCGACTCGCCCTTGCCGTTGCAGCGACCGAGCGACGCGGTGACGGGCAGGGCGACGTCGACCACGTCGCCGACGGTGATGGGCGCCAGGGTCATGCGCAAAGCCACCCCGTCGCACGGATCGTAGGCTTCGAGCCAGCTGTAGGCGCCGTCCGGCGAGGCCACCGTGGAGAGATAGCGCACGCCCGGCGCGGCGTTTTCTTCCCACGTGTGCGTATCGACTCGGACCAGCGCGTCGCGGGTCTTCACCACCAGGTTGCCGTCGTTCTCGAAGGTGAGCGGACCGTAGGCGGGCGCCGTGCCCACGCTGAGCTCGGGGACCGCGAGGGCGACGTGCGCGTCGATGACCGGCACCTGTCGGACGCTGCCGAGGGCGAGCTTGTCGGCCTCCTTGCGGCTTTGCAGGACCAGCAAGGCTTCCTGATGTGCCGGCAGGGCGAAGTGTGGCTCTTTCAACGTGACGAAGGCGCGCAGCTTGGCCAGCGCTGTGCGTTGGAGCGCGCGTGATTCGCCGCATGCGAGCGAAGGCGTTTCGAACTTGATGCGCGGCTTCGGGCCGCAGAGCACACGGGCCAAGGCCACCACGTCGCTGGCAAGATCCACCGCGCCCCGCGCGTCTTTCGCCGACTTGGCGAGCACCTCTGCTTCGCTCGCGAGCTTCAGCAGCGAGGCCTCGGGCTCGGCCAGATCGCGGCTGAGGCCCGCGGGCCGATCCAGCCAGACCACCGACAGCGGCCGCGACTTGCCGCCGGCGCGGGTGACCCGGAAGGTGAGCACCACGTCGGGCTCCCCGTCGGCGTCACGGTCCTCGCCGCTCGCTTCTACCGCGACGACGTCGGGCGGATCGAGCAGCTCCGCGTTGGCCCGCACCCGCATCTCCTGGCCGCGATGGGTGAGCAAGATCAGCCGGCGAGTCGGGCCCAGCGTACCGTGCCCGGCGCACGAGAGCGAGAGCTCGACGAGGGCGCTCCTGGCGCCGGCCGGCTCGATGCGCGACGTGAGCGAGCAGGTGGCGTCGCCGGCCAGTTTCGACTGCGGCACCACGACCACGGGCGGTGGCGTAGCACCAGCGGCGCTCGCATAGAACAAGACTGCTGCATCCTGCACGTTCTCGCGTCGAGCCACGACCAGCGCGTCGTCCTTGCCATCGCCGTCGAAATCGCGAAACAGCCCACGCTGGAACAGGGTGCCAGGCGGCGCCTGCAGCGACAGGCCGGCCTCGCTCCACTCGGTGGCGTTCGGTGGGGCGTCTTTGGCCGAGCCGAGCGGTAGCGCGCCGCCGTCGGTCCGAACCGCCGCGAAGGTGGCAGAGTTGCCCACAGCGGCGGCTCCGGCTTCGTCGCCGATGTGATACGGCACGAAGGGTTTGTCGTTGCATCCGCCTTTGCACGAAGCGAGCAGCGCAAACGCAAACGCAAACGCAGAGGGGCGTGCCATGTTCCGCATGGCGGCGTTCTACCAGCAGCCTCGCGCGAGGCGCCATCACGACGCATAGCCCCAGCGCAATCGGTGCGGTCGCAGATGTGGGTAAAGTACCTGCAATTGTGGCGTGGATCGCAATTTTCCAGGTTGCAAGCGGCTGTGCAATCGTCAAACTCCTCGCATGTTTCGTGCCGTCCTCCTCGCGTTGGGAACCACCACGTGGCTGCTCGCTTCGGGTTGCACTGCCACGACCGAAGACGCGGACGGCGAGCTGGCTTCGTCCAGCGAGGAAGGCGCTGGCGGCGACGTCGTCAGCGACGAGGGACTCGGCTCTTCGGCCGACGCGCTCGAGGGCGCCGCGGTAGTGGGCGCCACCGTGTACACCACCGCGGACGTGAATTTTCGTCAGGCACCGAACGGCACCATCCTGCGCGAGATCCCGCGCAATACTGCCGTCGTGATTGTCACCGCCCGCCCGAGCGACGGGTTCTACAACGTGCGCCACAACGGGACCGTGGGATACGTGCATGGTGCACTGCTCACCGGCTCGCGCACCAGCGGTCGCCGCATCACCGCCAACGCCGTGTACCTGGGCTCGTGCGAGTTTCTGGGCAACTGTGCGTCGTCGGATACGCGGACTGCCTGGCGCGCCGACCGGACCATCTACTTTGGCTGCGATGGCCGCGACACGTGCAGTGACTCCGAAGCCTACATCTCGGTTCCGCGCAACGGCATTCCCTGCGGCGCCACGGTCAAGATCTGCAAGACGAGCGAGCCGTCTCGCTGCATCGACGCGAAGGTTCGCGAGAAGTCCGACTCGAACCAACGCTACGAGCTCAGCGTGGCCACCGCACGCGGCCTCGGCTACCAGCCCGAAGACGGCTTCTATCCGTCCGGCGGCGATCGCGAGTGCAGCGGGTACATGAGCGGCGACGGCCGCGTCACGCTCCAGTACTGACACGGAGCCCGGACCACGCCGATGCCTGCTCAGGGCGCGCCGGGCGGCTTGCCCGGCAGCCCCGGCTTGTTCTTGCGCGGCGCCGACGTGCAGAGCACGTCGTCCGGATCACGTGTGCTTTGCAGGCATTGCAGCTTCTTGTCGTTGCAGCGGATCACCAGGACGCCGTGCTGGTAGGCCATGCTCAACTGCACGCCGGCGCGTTGCACGGTGAGCCTCTTCGGGGTGTCGGGCTGGCAGCCCTCGCTCATCAAAAGATCGATCTGCCGCGCGCCCGCCATCACGGCGCTGCGATTCATGGTGGCCTTGTCGGAGCCGCGGTCCATCGCGCGACTAAAGCCGTCGAGCTTCTTGCGCAGCTCCTCCGCGAAGGTCGGGTCGGCGCTCGGATCGTCGTCGCCGGGGGCGCGCATCGCCGCCATGTACTGGCTGGCCTTCATCTGCACGTCTTCCGGCATATCCATGCGCACCACCGTCACGTCCTTGGGCACCGGCCGCTCGATGCGCGGCTTGGTCCGGTTGGCGCCGGCGTCGGCCACGATCGCCCCTGCATCCGCCCCCGTGTCTGCGGCGCGCGCCGCGACGCGCGTCGCGCCCGCGTCGACCGGGTTCGGCGCCGGTGGCTCCTTGCACGCCGAAGCCACGAAAAGCGCGCACACCAGGGGGACACGGATCATGCCCGCCACATACCACGACCGGCGGGAATTTGGCCCCCGCCGCCCGCGGGCGGTAGCAACGAAGCATGGTGCTACCGGGCAAGCTGGCGAACACGACGCTGGGCGATCTGCTCGGACAATGCAGCCGCAACCGCGCGTCGGGTGCCCTCACGTTCGTCGAGCCACAGGGCCGCAGCCACCGCGTGCACTTGCTCCGTGGACTCGTGACGGCCGTCGACCTGGACCGCGCGTCGCCGACCCTCGGCGATCTGCTGCGCGAGACCGAGCGCGCACCCGACGAGGTCACCCTGCGTCGGTCGCTCCTACGCTCGCTCGCGTCGGCACGGCTGCACGGCGAGGTGCTCGTGCAGGACTTTTCCGTCTCGCCGTCGGTGGTGCTGCTCGCGCTGCGCCGGCAGATCCGCCTGCGTCTCGCTGCGCTCGAGTCGCTCCGGGAGGCCAGTGTGCGCTTCCACGTGACCGAGCCCGCGCCGCGGCATGCCCTCCGCGACGCGCCGGTGCCCGAGACCGAGTTCCTGCACGGTCGCAAGCGTGCACGCGACACCCAGTCCCGCGCGTGGAACGCGAGACCCGAGCCGGTGTCGTCTGGTCTGGACGAACGCAAGGCCCGGCGTGTTCTCGGCGTTGGCCTCGCCGCCGAGGAGCGCGAGATCAAGCAGGCCTACCGGCGCCTGGTGCGCGCGCTGCATCCGGATCTGAACCCCGACGTGTCGTCGGCCGACCGCGAGGTGCTGGGCAGCCGCTTCGCCGAGGCCACCACGGCCTACCGGCTGCTTACGGCTTCTTGAAGCTGGCGAGCAGCGCGTCGAAGTCTTTGCGTGCAGCTTCCACGCTCTTCATCGGCCCGGTCGTCTTGAAGAAGAACGGCAGACTCTGCGGCAGCCAGTCGACTCCTCCCCACGCCTACCGCCCGAACGGCAGTATACCATCCGCGTCCTCCAAGGGCAGCGAGTCGGACACGTTCAGCTGATAGCGACTGCCATCCGCTTCCTCAATCGGAATGAACTTCACGTCCGGAGGACTAAACTCTCCGAGCAGAAAGCGCCTTCGCAGCTCGCGCAACTTTGCAGCACTTTCGCCGCTGGCCACTTGGCGCGCAGCACGTGCGTCATAAGCACCTCCGTAGTCCGGAACGGACACGCTCATCGCGCTCACATCAAGCGGCCAACCTGATGCACGCTCATACTCTCGCTCTGTCGTGAGTCCTTCCTCCACATCGATAAGTACATATCTAACGTCGCCAATAAAAGGCACCCCAAGCTGGGAACAGCTTTCGATTGTCGTCGTCAGAGCTTCTCTCGCAGTCTGTAACCAGTTGGGGATTTGTTCGCCGCTCCCGCACGTGGGACTTACCTCGACATGAAAGGAGCCGTAGCCGAAGCGATCCGTGTGCGCATCACAGCCGTGAGCCAGGTAACGATCGGCGGCCGTAGTCAATGACGTGACCGAAAACGAATCGAGGTAAGCTTTCGCCTCCAGTGCCGTCAGTTCGCCCACGTAGGCGATTCCGCTCGAATCGTAGCAATGGATCTCGCAGGCTTGGGTCAGAAAGACGTAGTTACCATTGCGGGCTTTCACTTCCGCGCCTGGAGCTCCGGGACGAGAAGGCAGACGAGTCGCGTAAAACATGATCTGCGATGAAGGTCCGTCACACAGGACCCGTTCTGAGGAAGCATCGTTCGGACCTGCGTCAGCCTCGCCTTCTGGCCCTGCATCCTTCACGACGCTATGGGTAGTCGCGCAGGATAGGGTCAGGACCACGACGCCGCTCGACCACATGGCAGCTACTCGTTGAAAGGGCCGCGACTTCAATTGGCGCCTGGAACGTGATTGGGCTCACCGTGGGCAGGACGAAGACGATCTAGCAAACTCTCGTGAATTTTCAATGTTGGTTTGTCCAACTGCGCTTCCACACCATCCTCCACGACAGAAAGAGATTCCTCTTTCTGGGCCGTTCCTCCGAACGGTGCATTGCAATACGACTTGATGTCCCGGTTTCCGCGAGGGTCGGCCGAGTAACCTGACAGCAAACACAATTCGTCCGCCCCGCAACCTCTGCGATTCCGGCAACTTATGCTGCTACGGCGTAAGCAGTGTTCAAGCACACAGCCTTCACCTATCGCACAGTCGTCATCCTCAGCACACGGACCACAAACGCCGTCTTTGCATGCCATCGCGAGGCCACATCCCGACGAAGACTGACAAAAAGCTTGTCTCGACAAATCTACGCGCATCCCTTGCCATTCATTCGCATCCCGAGCCGAAAGCGTTACTCGGCTCAGATCAGGCGCCGCAGCGGTGGCGGCCTGGTACAGTGCAGCCGCCGCGACGGGCGCTGCCTCTCCTGGAGGCAACGAGGCTAGCTGCGGAGTTTTCGCCAGGTGAGGACGTGCAGCACGGTAGCCAGTAGGCGCTGTCCACCGAGCAACAACAAAGGCCGCGCCGAGCGCGATCAGGCTCTGAAAAACTGCTCGCAGGTGTCGCGCCGACACCACTAGTCGCCCACACCGTCCAAACAGTTGATGTAAAACTGGTTGTAACTATTGGTGCCCCAGAGCGTCCAAAGCTCATAGAAGTCATAGGGCGAGCGGCCGTCCGCATCGTCGGTCGCGTTCATGGCAGCATTGAAGATTTCATGCTTTTGACGATTTCCGGTGCCATTGTCGAAAGCATGGACAGTGTCCATCGCTTCCCAGATGCCCCGGCTGAGATTCTCTGTGGGGGCACCGGGGTCGACGACAGAGTCGTAGTTGTCCCACAAGTAGCGCTGAGCGCTGAGCGGTTGCCGGTTGATTTGGAAAGTGCCGCAGCTTGCCGCTGTTTCAAGATTAAAGGAATTTGTCGGGCACGCGCCTGACGAGATGCAGACGTGCGGTTGTGTCGCGGACGGGAAGTAAAGCGCTACGTCGGCGACGTGCGACGCCACTGCCTCCTCAAACGCAACGGAAGCAAATTCGCTAGTGTTGTAGTTCCACCCGGCGGAGCCGCCATAGGTGTACGTGTCTCCGAACCCATCAGTAAGCTGCTGATCCCGAGAGGCGCGACTGGAAGCAATGTGTCCGAGTTCGTGCATCACGGCGGATTGCGGTTCGTAGGTTCCGTTCGGCCCCATCAGAACGTACGAACCATTGGACGCGCAGGCATCGGAACAGTCCGGGCCCGAGTAAAAGGTCCGAATCTTGATGCCGTTGAAGTACGAAAGCATGCGATTAGACTGACTGAGGCTGTTGGCCCATGTCATGTGCGCACCGTCATAAATGTTGGCGAGCCCGTTTGGGCTGGCAGAGTTGCCCCAGGTTGGCGTTCCGGCTGCCGTCTGTCCCGCGGACAATACGATCGGCGACCAAAATCGCCAATTCGCGGTGCCTTCGGCATTAGTGACTGCGAACCGTCCGTCTTTCTGAATCGCTTGCCAGGTCAACTCGGCATTCACGGAGCCGTTCGCGATAGGGTCGTACCAGCTGACTGCGAACTGGCCGTTCGAATCTGTCGTGCCCTGACCAATCACTGCATGGTCCGAGGCCCGTTCGACGTACACCTTCACGTTCTTAACCGGGCGCGGAACGTTGTACTGGGACTGAAAGTACTTCGCACCTGTACAATTTCTGATGCTGGGACAGTAGTTTCCTTGGTTCTGGTGAAATCGAAACGTGCCGCTAACGCTTCCCGAGACCGCGGCCTCGGCGTGTCGCGCCAGCAACAGCAGAAGAAGGCTGCAAAGTATTGAGAGCACACGGCGGTGCATGCCGACCGACCAGCGGGAAATCACTCTGCTCTCCTGCTTTCGAGGTCAGAATAATAGTCGTTTGCTTGCAGCAGCTGGCTCACGCCATTCTTTGTCCGATAGAATTGTTCGAACGTCATCAGCGTGTCTACTTCCTCCTCGGTACCGGCCGCAAACACAGTTATTCGGAACGTTCCATCCAGCTCCTTCGAGGGAAGCACTACAGATTCAGCCCTGCTTGCTTCTCCGGTCAGCGACATGTCGGGTAATGGTGCGTACGGAACCAGCTCTGCGCCGTGGGCGTCGGCGACCTGGTAACCTAGGGCGAAATTGGCTGAGGTCTTTAGGCCGTTCTTAACTACGATCCTCAGTGCCGGGGTCTCGTAGGCACTTGTCGATTCGTCCATCTCAAAAACGATCTCAAAAGGTCGTGTCGCGCGAACAGTGTGTGTCACGTCTCGGTGGTTCTCCGCTGCTTTTGCCAGACGTACCTCCGCTTTTGTATGCGGTGTCGAAGCGGCGAGACCCAACGCGGCGCCGCTCCCGGCGCCCAGGAGCACACCGAGAAATTGCCACAAATGCTGGCGCGCCAAAGCGACTTTGAGCTTCACAATTCCGCTCCTACTCGTTTCGACACGTTGCGGTACGCGCCGAGCGCAAACGTTGTCCGGACGCTAGGTGTCCTCCGCTCAAAGTGCAAGAGCTTCGCTGGGCGAGCGTAGCTGTGGCTCGTACTCCGCCACCCTCGGCGATCTGCTGCGCGAGACCGAGTGCGCACCCGACGAGGTCACCCTGCGTCGGTCGCTCCTACGCTCGCTCGCGTCCGCCCGGCTCCACGGCGAGGTGCTCGTGCAGGATTTTTCGGTCTCGCCCTCGGTCGTGCAGCTGGCGCTGCGACGGCAGATTCGCCTGCGGCTCGCGACGCTCGAGGCGCTCAAAGAAGCCAGCGTGCGTTTCCACGTGACCGAGCCGCCGCCGCGTCACGCCCTGCGCGACGCGCCGGTGCCGGAGACCGAGTTCCTGCACGGTCGCAAGCGTGCACGCGACACCCAGTCCCGCGCGTGGAGCGCGAGACCCGAGCCGGTGTCGTCTGGTCTGGACGAACGCAAGGCGCGCCGCGTGCTGGGCGTGGGACTCGCCGCCGACGAGCGCGAGGTCAAGCAAGCCTACCGGCGCCTCGTGCGGGCGCTGCATCCGGATCTGAACCCCGACGTGTCGTCGGCCGACCGCGAGGTGCTGGGCAGCCGCTTCGCCGAGGCCACCACGGCCTACCGGCTGCTCACGGCTTTTTGAAGCTGGCCAAAAGCACGTCGAAGTCTTTCCGTGCAGCTTCCACGCTCTTCATCGGTCCGGTCATCTTGAAGAAGTAGGGGAGGTCGGGCGTTTCTACGATCGCCGCCAGCAGCTCGAACGGCTCGGGCGATTTGGCCTCGCCGCCCATGCCGCCGTAGGGACCATGTGTGGTCACGATGACCACGTTGTAGCCGGCGATCTTCTTGGACTCGCGCTTGAGCGAGGCCTTGCCTTCGTCTCCGAACTGGGCGGCCCAGCGCTGGATGTTGTCTTCCAAGGCGCCGCCGGCCTGGATGACCGTGAGCTCCGGCGCTGCCTTGTCGCCGGCGGCGATGGGCGCCTTGTAGGTGGCGATGCGCATGCTGCTGGTATTGGGCACATCGGCCCAGGCGGCGGGTTTGGTCCACGCGAGCGCCCGCGGCGCGTCGTCGTCCTTGGCGGGCAGGGGCGGGGGCGACGTGTTCGGATCCACCGGCGGATGACCAGGCGGCATCGTGTTCGGGATCGGCGGCTTGGTGCGGTTCGCCAGGTCGTCCGGCACGGTGCGGGTGCTCGGCTCTGGCTGGCGGTCTACCCGCGCGGTGGGGGCCTCGCTCGTGAAGCGGCCGAGGGCAAAGCCGGTGGCGCCGGTGAGGGCGGCGACGAGGCCGACGGTGCCGAGGGTCAAGCGCGTGTCCGAAGCCATGATGGTCCTTTGTGATCTGCGATGCCGTGGGCATCGACTTTCTAGTGCAGCATCTCGAGGCCCTTGAGCAGGATGCGGGCCTCGGGCGCGTAATGCGAATCCGCGTGCTTGCGGATCAACTCACGCCAGGTTTCTTTCGCGTCGTTCCACGCCTGCAGGTCTTCCTGACACTTGGCCATAAGGTACAGCGCGTCGTCTTGCAACTCGCGCGGCGGCGCGCCCTCGAGCAGCTTCTGCAGCTGGCCCACGGCGTCCTTCTGCTTGCCGAGCTTGCGCTGTGTTTCGGCCAGGGCGATGCGCACGGGGCCGGTGGTGGACGCGTCTTCCTTGTGGCGCAGCGAGTCTTCGAAATTGCTGGCGGCTTCCTGCCAACGCTGGACCTTCATTTTGTCCATGCCTGCAAGATACAGCTGCTGGGCGAGCTCGGAGCGCGCACGCTGGACGGCGTCGGTGAAGACGGCGCTCTCGGTCTTGCTGAGTGGTTCCTTGGCGAGCGAAGCGTAGCCGTCGACGATGTCGGCGCGCTTGTCCTGGCGTACCAGCTCGTAGAACTGGGCGGCGCGCGCCTCGGCCCGGGCCCGATCTTCCTCGCGCTTCAGGGTTTCCTTGAGCTCCTTGCGCAGGCGCTCGTTGTCGGCGCCTTGCTCCTGGGTCTTGGCGGTGACCTGGTCCACGCGGGCGTCCCACGCGAGCTTGAGCGCGCCGAACACCACCAGCACGAACACGATGTACGCCGTGGCGCTGTTCCACGAGATGCGCCGCTCGTAGGTGCCCTGGCGCTTGGCGATCGATTTGAGGTCGGCCGAGAGCGCGTTGGTCAGGTTGTTGGTCTTGATGACGAGGCCGCGCGATTCGATGATCTCGCGCTTGATGTCTAGAAGTTCCTCGTCGATCTCCCGCATGGCCGATGCTGGCCATAGCATGAAGGCCCCGAACGCATACAAAACGGCTACGGTGCGGGCCGTGAAACGCGCGCTGCTCGCCGTAGGTCTGTCCTCCCTGGCTCTTGCGTGCGGCTCCGGCTGCGCTCCGGACACCGCGCAGCCCCGCGTCCCCGCGCGGGGCGTCTCGCATCCGGCCCAGCTGCCGCCCGGGGTCGACCGCGTCGGCACCCGCGTGGTCGACCAGACCGACGACTACTTCGGCACGAAGGTGAAAGACCCGTACCGATGGCTCGAGAACGGACAGAGCCCCGAGGTCGCCGCGTGGACGGCGAAAGAGAACGCCCGGACCGAAGCCTACGTCGCCGGCCTCGGCAACCTCGCCGCGCTGCGCGCGCGCATCGAGCAGGCGCTCTCGCTCGGCTACGCCAACCCACCCTCCGTGGCCAAAGGGCCGCAGGGAAGGCTGTACTTTCACACCAAACGCGAGGGCCTGAAAAACCAGCCGACCCTCTACGTGCGCGTGGGCGACAAGGGCGAAGACAAGATCCTGATCGACGGCAGCGCGCTTTCGGCGGACGGCACTACCGCCATCGACTGGTGGTTTCCCTCGTGGTCCGGCAGGATCGTGGCCTGGGGTCGCAGTGAGGGCGGCAGCGAAGAGAGCACCTTGCACGTGCGCGACGTGGCTTCCGGTCGAGACCTCGAAGCGGACGAGATCCCGTTCGCGCGGCACGCCAGTGTGGCCTTCACCCCCGACGAGAAGGGCTTCTACTACTCGCGGTATCCCGAGACGGGCAGCGTGCCGCCCGGCGAAGAGAAATACGGCTCGAAGATTTTCTTCCACGAGCGCGGCCAACCCTGGAAGAGCGACGCGCTGGTCTTCGGCGCCCAGATCGACAAGACCGACGTGCCCGCGGTGGATCTCTCGCCGGACGGGCGCTTCGTGCTCGTCCGGGTGCACCGCGGCTGGGATCGCTCCGACCTGTACCTGTGGGACAAGAACAAGAGCGCCAACCCCGCCTTCGTGAACATCGCGGGCGAAGGCGCTGGCCGCGCCCTGTACGACGGCACCTTCGCGGGCGGACTGCTGTACGTCCGCACCAATGCCGGCGCTCCGAACTACCGCCTGTACGCCGTTGCCCCCCAGCTCGCCGGGAAGAAGAGCGCGTGGAACGAGGTTCTCGCCGAGGGCAAAGACGCGCTGGACGGGTTCGCGGTGACCACGCGCGGCGTGGTCGCGACGTATCTGCACGATGCAAGTACCCAGATTCGCGTGTTCGACCTGCGGGGGAAGCCCAAAGGCGCGATCGCTCTGCCGCAGCTCGGCACGGCGCACGTGAGCAGCAGCAGTGACGGCGTCGACGTCTTCGCGTCGTTCGCGAGCTTCGCCGTGCCCACCGAAGCGCACCGGATCAGCTGGCGCGCGCAGCCGACACTCGTCGTGTGGTCGAGACCGGTGGGTACGGCGCCGGCGGGCATCGTGGTCGAGTCGAAGCTCGCCACGTCGAAGGACGGAACCAAAGTGCCGTACTTCGTCGTGAGCAAAGGCGGCGTGGCCGCCCTCCGCAAGCCCGTCGCCACGGTCGTGTATGGCTACGGCGGCTTCAACATCAATCAATTGCCCACCTTCTCCGCGCGCCCCTTGTCGGTCGTGGAGTCGGGCGCGGTGTGGGTCACGGCGGTGCTGCGCGGCGGGGGCGAGTTCGGCGAGAGCTGGCACCGCGCCGGCATGCTCGAAAAGAAGCAGAACGTGTTCGACGACTTCTACGCGGTGGCCAAAGCCCTCGGCGCCGAAGGCGGCTTTACCGACGCGGCGCACCTCGCGGCGATGGGCGGGTCCAACGGCGGTCTGCTGGTCGCAGCCAGCGTGGTCCAGCACCCAGAGGCGTTCCGCGCCGCGGCCAGTCTCGTGCCCCTGACCGACATGCTGCGCTATCAGAACTTCCGCATCGCCAAGCTGTGGATCCCCGAGTACGGCGACTCGACCGACAAGTGGCAGTTCGAGACCCTGCTTTCGTATTCACCCGTGCACAATGCAAAGAACAACGTGCGGTATCCATCTACCCTGTTCACCACGGCCGAAGAAGACAGCCGCGTGGATCCCATGCACGCACGCAAGATGGCCGCCACGCTGCGCGCCGCACAGCGGGACGACACGCGGCCGATCTTGCTGCGCGTGGAGGCGAAAGCGGGCCACGGTGCGGGCAAACCAACCGCCAAGGTGGCCGCCGAGCTGGCCACGGAGCTGGGCTTTCTGCTGAACGAACTAGGCGCCTTGTGAGCCGTTGCGTTCAGGGAACAGACCACTGATTGGCAATCGAGACGCACCTGCGCAGTGGCGTCGTCGGCGTGGCAAAATACTTATTGCTATCGATGGCTTGCAGAAAATCGACGCCGCTTTTTGGACGGGTGTTCAGTGCCGTGCGTACAGTGCTGGACATGACCACCTACTCACTCTGCTCCGCTCCGCTCCTGGCCCTTTCGTTCCGCCCGTCGGCCGCCGAGGCGCCCCGCAATCCGCGGCGCGTGGTCCATTCCGCGGCCTGCCGCACCGAGCGCGTGCTCGGCGCGCTCTACCGCCTTTCGCGCGAGGCCGAGCCCGCCACCTTGCAGCGCCTTGCCCTCGTCATCGGCCTGGCCGACGCCGGCGAGCTCGTCGCCCCGCTCGCCCGGCTCGCCAAGGACGGCATGGTGCAGAAGCGTGGCAACGCGCTCACGCTCTCGCTGACCGGCTTCGCCGCCGCCGCCGCGCTCGCCGTGCCCCGCAATCGCTCCCGTCAGAGCTGAACCCGCCATGGTAAGCGCAGTGCGTGAGCATCGAGTCGACCTATCAGGAGCGCAGCCGTCACTTCCTCGCGGCTCGCAGCCGCGCCGAGTCGTTGGCCTCACGCATCAGCCTCGCGCGCTTCGGCAGCTTTCTTGCCGCCATCGTCATGCTCGGCGTGATCGTCTGGGCGCACACCCCCGCCTGGACCTGGAGCTTGTTCTTCGCCGCGATCGCCGGCTTCGTGATCCTCGTCCTGGTTCACGCCAAGGTGCTCCAGCGCGTCACCGATGCGCGCCGCGGCGAGCGCCTGTACGCCCACGGCCTGCTGCGCGTTACCGGGAAGTTCCGCGAGATCCCCTGCGATCTCGCGCCGCCCGCGGCCGGTCATCCCTACGCAGACGATCTCGACGTCACCGGCAAGGGCTCGCTCTTGCACCGACTCGATCGCACCCAGACCCGCTCCGGCCGGGTGGTACTCGAACGCCTGCTCCTCGAAGCGGCCAAGCCGTTGGCCCCCGCCGATCGCGTCACGCTCGCCGCGCGCCAAACGGCCGTGCGCGAGCTCGCTGGACAGGCCGCGCTCCGCGAACGCATCGCCACCGAGCTCGCCAGCGACCTCGATCCAACGCCCCTCGTCACGGCGATGCGCTCCGACGTGAGCCTGCCCGCACCGATCGCGTTCCGGTTGATCGGGCTGGCGTTGCCGCTCGTCACGCTCGCATGCGCGGTGTGGCAGCCCAAGGCGTGGTACCTGCCGGTGGCGGTCAGCTTCGTGATCTCCATGTTCGTGGCGGCCCGGCTCGCGCCGCTGTTCGCCGCCGCCAAGCATCTGCCGGATCTCGTGCGCACGGCCGACCTGCTGGTGGCGCTGGGCGAGCACCCCTTCGAAGACGCCATGCTGGGCGAGCTCCGCGCCAAGCTCTCCGCCGCGGGCGCGGTGCTGGTGCGCCTGCGCCGCGCCGCCAGCTTCGTGTCGGCCCGCGAAAACGAGGTGTTTCGCTTGATCCTCGGTCCGATCGTCGCGTGGGACGTGCACTGCGGCGTGCACCTGCTCGCGATCAAACGCGAAGGTGCCGAGGCGCTCGCCGCTGGCTTCGAGGCACTCGCCGAGCTGGAGTCGCTGGCGTCGCTGGCGTGGTTCGCGGCGGAAGAACCGGGCGTGTCGTTCCCGGAGCTGGCGGCGCCCGGCGGCGTGGCGTTCGAAGCCACCGCGCTCGCGCACCCGCTCTTGCCGCCCGCCACGCGCACCGCCAACGACGTCACCGTGGCGCGGCGCGGCAAGCTGCTGCTCGTCACCGGCTCGAACATGTCGGGCAAGTCCACGTTGCTGCGCGCCATGGGACTGTCGCTCGTGCTCGCGCGCGCCGGCGCGCCGGTGTGCGCCACGCGGCTCGTGCTCGGTCCCTCGCATCTCGCCGTGAGCTTGCGCGTGCGCGACGACGTGGGCGAGGGCGTGTCTCGCTTCTACGCCGAGCTGCGCAAACTGAAGGTCATCCTGGACGCGGCGCGCCGCTCGTCCGACGAGTCCGCGGCGTTCTTCCTGGTGGACGAGATCTTGTCTGGAACGAACTCGCGCGAGCGCGCCATCGGCGCCAAGGCCCTTCTGCTCGCGTTGCTGGAAGCGGGTGCGTTCGGCGTCGCGTCCACGCACGATCTCGAGCTGCACGCCCTCGTGGACGATCCGCGCGTCGCCATTTGTCACTTCGAAGAGCAGGTGCAGAGCGGCAAGCTCACGTTCGACCACGTGCTGCGGCCGGGCCCGGTGGTGAGCTCGAACGCACTCCGCCTGATGCACGAGGTCGGCCTGGACGTGGTCGACGTGACGTGACGTCAGTGTACTGCGCGACGCGCCACGCAGCGGTGTGATCCGACGCTGTCCGATGCCAGGCCGGAGGTGACCGGGCCAGGTGCTGCGTGGGTGAAGCCGCCGCAGGGCAGAAGGGCCTCACGCTTGCTGTGGCGGCGCGATGCCCGCGCGCGCCTTGGTCTACGAGCGAAGGCGGCCGGAGGCGACGACGCTGTACCAGGTGGTGCAGGACAACCTCGCGACGCTGTACGGCGCGGTGGACGACGGCGCCATCCCAGTCGCGCTGCCCAGCTTCGTGCGCAGGGAGCTGGAGGGCTATCTCAACTGCGCGCTGCTCTGCCGGCGCACGCTGTGCGCGAGCCTCGATGGTTTCACGCTGCACGGTGCGACGCGCGCCGGCGGCCTCGACGAGCCCGGGCGCGAGGCGCTGCTGAAGTACATCCTCCGGCCCGCTGTCGCTCAGGAACGCATCACCCAAGGTCCGGACGGACTGATCCGCATCATGCTGAAGAAGCCGTTTTCGGATGGCACCGTCGCGGTGGACATGGATCCGCTCTCGCTGCTCAGTCGCTTGCCGCGTCGGTCCCTGCGCCGCGTTTCTCCCCCGTCGGGGCTCACGAAGCGCGTCACACCGTGCGCTACGCTCGCGTGATGGCCTCGGCCAGCCAGTCGCGCCCGCATCGTGCCCAAGCCCACCGTGCCCTCCGCCGAGAGTCACCCGAGCAGCCAGAGCCAGAGCGGCGCGCGCGCCGCCGCGTCTATCGGCCGTGGGCCGAGCTGTTGTGGACCTTCGGGCTCGACGTGCTGGCGTGCCCCCGTTGCGAGGGCCGCATGCGGCTGCTCGCCCTGATCACCGAGCCCCGCACCGTCGCCCGCTTCTTGCACGCACTCGGCGAGCCGACCGACGTGCCACCGCCTGCTCCTGCTCGCGGCCCACCGTACTGGAAAAGTCAGGTACTACGCCGAAGCGCAGGCTCCGAGCACGCCGCCGAGTAACCCGCGCGAACACTAGGTGTCGCGCCATGGCCGCCTCGCGCCCATCGGACGAAAAACACAACGAACGGGCGAAAACCGCACCCTTGCGGCAGTACCTGTCGCCCGAACCCGCTACGGTGTAGGACGCCCGCCGACCCGCGCTACCGTATACCGGCCGGTACCGTTCACGGCCCTTCAACGAAGACTCGCTTGATTTACCTACGGCGTTGCTGGAGACGGAGCTTTTCGGGCATAGCAAAGGCGCCTTCACGGGCGCCGTGGCCGCTCGACTTGGCGCCTTCGAGGCGGCGCAAGGCGGCACCGTGTTTTTTGACGAGATAGGCGAACTGCCGCTGGCCATGCAACCCAAGCTGCTGCGCGTGCACGAGTCGCGTAGCGTGCGCCGCCTAGGCGAGAGCGAGCACCGACCAGTCGACGTGCGCTTCGTCACCGCAACGCACCGTGACGTACCGCTGATGGTAGCGCGCGGCTCGTTCCGAAAGGATCTGTACTTCCGCATTGCCGTGCTGGCGGTGCGCCTGCCACCGCTGCGTGAGCGACCGGAGGACATTGCAATGCTGCTGGCCCAGTTCGAGAAGCGGGCGCAATGCAAGCTGCAGCTCGACCCTGCCCAGCGCGCCAGGTTGACCACGCTTCCGTGGGCCGGCAACGTGCGCGAATTGCGCAACTTCGTCGAGCGTGCCGTGGCGCTGGGCGCCGAGCACGCGCTTCACTCGCTGGGCGCTCCCGACGCAGCGGAGTCCGGGTCTGAACCGGCGGCCGCCGCGCTCGCCGACGACCACGGGGTGCCCGTCGTGGCCGGTGCATACCGCATCTACCGCGACGAATGGGCGCGCGCGGGCGAGCGGCGCTTCGTGCGCGAGCTGCTCGATAAGCATGGCGGCAACGTCGTCGAAGCCGCGCTGGAAGCACAGATCGACAAGAGCTATCTTTATCGCCTGATCAAACGGGAGAGGTAGGAGGTGTGCTGGAGGCGGCGACGTCAGCGCCCCTCCCAGGTTGCTGGCGCTTGAATCCCGCGCGGCGACCGCAGACCAGCGGCCTTATTGAACGGCGACGTTCCAGCGAACGTTGTCGGCCGGCCTGGCGTCGAAGGGTTCGGGTAGCGCCATGCTCCACACTGCTGCCTCGACACAGGCGCTCACGGCCGCGTTCGGGGGCTCCGCGCGAAGCTGGCCCACGTCGACAATTTCAATGCCGGTGGTTTCGACCTCCAGTCCTAGCGTGCCGCTGCCGCCGCAGCTGCGCCACGCGCGACGGACGGCAGCTCGGAGCCAGCCACCTGCCTGCTGCATATCGAGCGGTCGTGGAATCTCCGCCGCGCCGAACTCGAATGGATGATTGCATGCAAAGTTCTCATGTGCGATGGGTGCATCCTGCAATAAAACCCGTGCGACAGTCGGAGTGGGCGTAGTAGGGGCTACCGCGACCAAGCTCGAGGTGGCCGAAACTACCGCGCCGAGCTCCGCCAGCGCGCGTCGTTCCGGTTCGGTCGTCTCGTCGATTAACCCATCGCCGAAGACGAGCCGCGCGGCACGGCGCTCGAGCTCGTGGTTCGACGCCGCGCTACCCGCTACCTCTCGCGACCACAGCTCGGCCCGCCACGCCAAGCGGGGTGACGCCCGATCGGCCATCACCTCGTGCACGATGCTTTCGCCTTCGGCCAGCGACGCGGGATCCAGGTGGAAGTCCGCGAGGCCTGTCACCCGGATCCGGTCTAATTGGGTAGGTCTCACCCACTGCTCGAATTCTTTCGGGTCGGAGTCGGCGCCCGCCTCCCAGAGAACGCCTCCGGTTTGGCGGGCGAGCGCGGCCCACGGCGTGTCGTCGTTGCGCGTGACCCAGCCGTTGCCGGGCTGGGGCCGCGCGACATGAACAATCGCTCCGCTCCGCAGTGGGATTCTGGCGATGCGGTCGGCGTCGAGGCCGGCGCGCAATCCTAGATCGGACAGGACCAGCATGCGCCGCGTCGAGCGTCCCGAAGTGAGCAGGACGCGATCGGCTTCGCGCAGTGCTTGGTCCAGTGCGCTGCCATTGCCAAATGTGGGTTGGTAACCACGCAGCGCAGCACGAGCTTGCGCCGGTGTTTGCGCCGCGCCGAACGGCATCGACACCTGGCGGTTGAACGCCAGCACGGTGACGACGCTGGCCGGCGCGCAAAACGCCAGGTAGCCGTCCGCTGCTGCGCGCAGCGCGTCCCAGCGGGTGACCATCGAGCGAGAGGTGTCGAGGACAATCGCGATCGCGGGCCGAGCCGGCACTGCGCCAAGCTGCGGGCTGGCGACCAGCTCCGCGCGGAGCAGGCTGCGGCCGCTGCGGAGCGGGACATCGGCGAGACGGATCGAGAGCGGCGTACGCGACGCGGATCGTGCGCGGATGCTCAATGGCCATTGCGTCTCGTCGTCGTCGTCGCTCGGCGTCTGCAGCATGGCGCCCGAACCGGCCGACAAGCCGTTCACGACGACCGCGTGGGTAGGCTCGGCGTGCACCCGGACGACCGCAGGGGCGTCGGCTTGGCCGAGTGCGGGCAGAGTAAGCCGATCGGTACCACCCCTGTAGGGCGCGGGCATCATCAGGGTATACTCGACCGCGGCCGCTTGGCCCGCCGGCAGCGGACCAAGGCGCAGAGACAGGCGACCGGGCGCGCCTCCCCACGCCAGTGCCGTGGCGAGCGCCGGCGCGATGCGGCCGGGAGCAGCTGGCGCGGGCCGTTGTGCGGTGGCGCCGGCGGCAGTCCACGCGGCGGCTTGCCAGCGGCTACTGGCCTCGGGGCGCACCCGCAGCGCCGTGGCCACAGCGGATTCAGGATGCACCACCTCCACCGACAGTTCGACCGGTTGCAGTCCGTCGTTACGCCAGGAGCGTTGCACCGTGAGGGTGGCCACGCCGCGGTCGAGTCGTACGTCGACGACGTGCTCGGTCGCCACCAGCGCAGGCGCGGCCGCGTTTGCAGGGCCGATCCCTGCCTGGGTGACGATGCAGCCCGCGAGCACGCAGCACAGCACGAAGCGAGACGTGTTCATGCTCTCGTAGACGCTACTTGGCGCCGTATGTTCCGGCCACGGGCTCTTTCACCGTCGACGACTCAATGCAGCATTCGAGCAGGGTTGCCATACGCAGCGAACTCGCCGCCAGCGCGGGCAAAGTCCGAGCACGAGCCCCATGGCAGAGTCAGGGCGCGTTTTGCGGCGCGCGCAGTGCCGCCAGGGCTCCCGGGGGAACAAGCGGTTCCCCATCGCGCAAGCGTTTCTCGCCGCCCGCTTTCCCGAGATCCACGACGTCGTGTTCCTGAACCTCGCGCAGACCGAGGGTCCCGCGGTAATCATTTCGGTTGGCACGTTCATCGCGCGCCTCGCGACGCGGCGCGAGACGACGGCGGGCAAGGCGGCCCTCAAGCTGCTCGCCAAGCGCGGTATCACCGACGCAGTCATCGAGTAGGCGAAGGCGCTCGTGACCAAGCTGTCCACCGTGGACACCAACCACAGGACCGGACGACGTCGAACGGGAGCTCGCCCGCGTGAGCGCGCGCTGCTCTGGGAGCCACAGTCGCGAGGCGCACGCTTGGGACGAGGCTGCAGCGACGAGGAGGGGCTCGAGGGCCGGTCGCTGCACATCACGTCCGTCAACGACGACGCCATCGAGACCACACGCGACAGCGCTTCGAAGGACGTGCGGGCCAAGGTCGGGCTGCCGTGCTTCGACGAATGCGAGGCGGCCCCGCACCCGGGCCGCCGCCACGCGAGGCGGCGGGTTACGAAGGCGCCAGGAAGTGGCCGTCGACGCGAATCAGCTCGCCATTGACGTGCGTGTTGGCGGCCGACGCCAGGTAGAGCACGAGGCTGGCCACGTCGTCGGGCGCGGTGGTACGCCCGGTGGCCGTGGCTGCACGCACTTTGTCGAGCACGGCTGCGGGCGGAG
>JAYUXI010000289.1:0-4164 GCA_043753085.1 Myxococcales bacterium
CCGACCGAAGGCGAGCTGGTGATGCGCCACCGCGCCGTGCTGTCGAGCGAGGAAGACGAGCGGGGCGCGCTGTTCCTGTGCCGGGGCGACGAGCTCGAAGAGACGCGCGCCCGCGCGCAGCGGCACGAGGTCTCGCCTACGGGGCCGATGTGGGGCGCGAAGATGCGGCAGCCCGAAGCCTCGGCCCTGGCGCGCGAGCTCGAAGTGCTCGCGCGGTTTTCAGTCGATGCGGAGTCGCTCTCGCGATTTTCTCGGCTCGGCGAGGGAGTGCGGCGCAGCCTTCGCTTGTTCCCGGAAGCTCTCGCCGTGCACGACACGCCGAGCTCAACCGTTCCAGACGAAGCCGACATGCATTTGCAGTTTGTGCTACCGAAAGGGGCCTACGCGACCGAGGTGCTGGCGTGGCTCTTCCCAGGCGGGCCAGGCGGGCTCCGCGAACCCGACGGAGCCGGCGCAGCCCCTCTTTCTTCACGGAACCTCCCATGATCGAACGAATCAAAAGCGCAATGGTCGGCACCGGAGCCTCGTGGGTTCTCGTGGTGATGCTCGTGCTCAGCGTGGTGTCGCTGGCCGTCATGCTCGAACGCGCGTGGCTGTACTGGTCGCTCCGCGACGACGTGGCGGAACTGATGAAAGAGCTCGGCCAGCTGCTCCGCAAAGGGGATCTCGAAGGCGCACGCAAGCGCCTCGAGCGCTCGCCCAGCGCCGAAGCCGCGGTCGTGATCGCGGGTCTCGTCGAAGCCGAAGCCGGCCCCGGCGCCGCCGAAGAAGCCATGGCCGGCGCCGGCGCGCTGCAGAAACTGAAGCTCGAGAAGCGCCTCGCTTTCCTCGGTACCCTCGGCAACAACGCCCCGTTCATCGGTCTGCTCGGCACCGTCATCGGCATCCTCGGCGCTTTCGACGAGCTGTCGAAAGCCAAGGGTGCCGCCGGCTCCATCGCGCCAGAAGGCGTCATGGGTCAGATCTCGGAAGCGCTCGTCGCCACTGCGGTCGGTCTTCTCGTCGCCATCCCGGCCGTCGTCGCGTTCAACGCCTTCCAGCGTGTGGTCAAGACCACCGTCGCCAATACCGACGCGCTTGGCCACGTGTTGATGGCGCATCTCAAGTCGGACGACGGCGGCAAGTCGGCCGGCGTGATCGCCACCGCCGCAGCGAAGGCGGAGTAGGCCATGGCCGGCGGCGCGCAAGAATCGGACGATGCCATCGTCGGCATCAACGTCACCCCTCTCGTCGACATCTTCCTCGTCGTTCTCATCATCTTCATGGTGACGGCGAACGTCATTGCCAACCGCACCATCCCGCTGGATTTGCCGAAGGCTGCCACCGGCACCGACCAGGTGCAGACCGTGTTCTCCGTGGTGCTCGGCGCCGGCGGCGAGACCCAGGTCGACTCCAAGACGATCCCGAACGACGACGCGGTGTTCGCGCTCGCGCAAGCAGCCCACAAGGCCAACCCGGAGCTGCGCGCCGTCATCAAGGCCGACGTCGCCGTGCCGTACGGCCGCGTCATTCACGTGCTCGACCTGCTCAAGCAGGCGCAGATCAGCAAAATCGCGTTCGCAAACTCGCCCGCCGCCCCCATGCCCGGAAGCGGCTTGCCAGGTGCGCCTGGCGGTGCCACACCCTAGGGATCGTTCCATGGCCAGCGCCGCGTCCCCGTCCGCCACCCGTTCTGCTCGCCCGCCCAGAAACGTGGCACAGCGGCAGGCCGCTCTCGATCGCCTGGGCTCCCGGCTCGAAGTCAAGGGAGGCGCCGCCGTCTCGATGGTCGTCGCGCTGCTGCTGCACGTAGGCATCGGTGGCAGCGCCATCGGCATGGTCATGCTGGGTGAGCTGTGGACCTGGCACACGGCGCTGCTCGCCAAGCTGCAGGTCAGAATCCTGGACGAGTACCAGATCGACATCGTCGAAGACGCAGAGCCACCGCCGCCGCTGCCCCCCGAGCCCGAGCCTCCGAAGGAGGAGCCCAAGCCCGAGACGCCGCCGCCGACCGACAAGGCCGTCGAGCCGACGCCGCAGGCCGCCGCGCAAGCGGGCAAGGTGCTTGCCGCCGATCCCACCCCGGACGAGCCACTCGACATGACCAACGTCATCGTCCAAGGCACCGGCGACACGTACAGGGGAGGGACCACGAGCGCCGCCGGTACCGGGACGGGCGCCGTGCGCGGTGCGGCTGCTGCCGGCGGCGGCGCCGCGAATGGCCCGGGCGCCGTGACCGCACCCACCGGCACGGACAAGTCGCGCGGCGCCGGCATCAGCGGCAGCACCGACTGGGACTGCCCGTTCCCGCCCGAAGCGGACACGCTGCAGGAAGATTTGGCGTACGTCACGGTGAAGGTTGCAGTCGGCGCCGACGGCAAGCCCACCAAGATCACCGTCCTCAAAGATCCAGGCCATGGCTTCGCTCGCGAAGCTCGTACGTGCGCCATGCAAAAGCGCTTTCTCACCGCGCTCGACGCCACGGGCAACCCGATCGCCGGAGAGACCAAAGAATTCCGCATACGGTTCGAGCGCCAGTGACAGACGAGCTGGCCGGCGATCGCGAAGAGCTGCACGCCATCGCCGTCGCGCTCCGCGGCTACGTCGAATGGCACGATCTCACCGGCAGCACCGGCTTTCCCCGCGAAGCCCGCGTGCATCTCGCGCCCGCAGCCGAGCCGCCAGAGCCCGTGCAGTCTGCACCCGAATCGCCTCCTGACGCCCGCCCCGAGCTCGCCTTCAATCCCGAGCAAATGATGGCCGACGCCATGGCCGAGGAGCCAACCGTGGTGGCCGAGGCCGCGGCCTCCGCTGCGGCGCCCGCGACCAAGGCCGCTCTGCGCCCGCTCGAGGTGATCGCGCAGGAAGTTGCATCCTGCATGCGCTGCGAGCTCGGCAGCACTCGCAAGAGCACCGTGTTCGCGCGCGGCAATCCGCTGGCGCCGCTCTGCTTCGTCGGCGAGGCCCCCGGCGCCGACGAAGACGCCAGCGGGATCCCGTTCGTCGGCGCCTCCGGGCAGCTGCTCGATCGCATGGTCGCGGCGATGGGACTCGACCCCACCCGCGACGTCTACGTCTGCAACATCATCAAGTGCCGCCCGCCCGGCAACCGGCGCCCGGAGCCGGCCGAGCTGGACGCGTGTCGCCCGTACTTCGAAGAGCAGTTGGCCGTGGTCAACCCGCGGGTCATCGTCGCGCTCGGCAACACTGCAGTGGCCGCGCTGCTCGGCACCACGCTGGGCATCACCAAGCTGCGCGGCCAGTGGAAGCTGTATCGAGGCAGCACGCTGCTCATGCCTACGTACCATCCATCGTTCTTGCTGCGCCCGGGGCCTACGCAGGCGCAGAACAAGCGCGAGGCCTGGAGCGATTTGCTGGCCGTGATGAAAGAGCTCGGGCTCACCGCCAAGTAACGCCGCTACGGCTCGCGACGGTGCGTGAGCGGTTCGGCGCGGGCCACGTGCAGGCGCAGCTCGCGATCTGCCATCATCATGGCCACGTCGGCCAGGCGCGCGTACGCATCGATGCGAGTGTAGACGTGGTTGCCGCTCGACGTGCACGAGCCGCCGCGCGACACCACGCCGACGATCTCGCCGCTTTTCGCGTCGATGGCGGGGCCGCCAGAGTCGCCGCGGCAGGTGGCGCGGTCGACCTCGAACTCGCGCGGGCCGAGCACGGCGCCGGTTTCGACGTTGGCGCGCGGTCCAGTGGCCAGCACGGCACTGCGGCCACGCGGCACCCGCGTGCCGATGCTCTGGGCGAAGCCGCCACCGAAGCCAATCGGCACCACAATGTCGCCTTCTTCTACCGGCGCGGTGAGGCGCATCGGCAGCACGGGCAGTCCTTCGATCTCGTGGTCGAGCACTAGAAACGCGACATCTGCGTCGCACAGGACGTTGCCGACGGGGTGCAACGTACGCGTCGCTCGCGCGAGCGGCTTGTCTTCGTTCGTGCGGACGGTTGGACCTTCGTAGATCGCAATCGACTGCGGGTCGACGTCGTCTTCGAGGTGTACGCCGTTGCGCGAGTTGCCGCGCGCGTCGCACGACGGTGTGGCAGTGAGAGAGCGCGAGACGCAGTGGCGGGCCGTGAGCACGAGGTTTTTGCCGACGAGAGCGCCGCTGCAGAGCGACACCTGGCCCGAGGGCAGCACGGCGGCCACGGCGACCACCCCCGGCGACTGCG
>JAYUXI010000290.1:0-1583 GCA_043753085.1 Myxococcales bacterium
CCGATCTCGCAGCGGTCAAGGGCGAAGTGCGCCACTAATCGGCCAAACCGCTGGCACCGGGCCGGCAATGGAGGCAGAGTTTCCGCGTGTTCACCCCGCCCGCAGCCCGCAAGAACGAGGTCAGCCAGGAGGATTCCGCCTCTCGCGACTCTTCCGCTGCCTCGCAGCCCGAGCTGATCGACGTCCCGGCGGCGGTGGTTTGCGTGCATTGCGGCGAATCGGACTGCGCCGGGCAGTGCATCCTGGAGGCGACGCAGTCGGGCATCGTCCACATCGTGCCGTGGGAGCGTTCGCACCTCCCCTTCTTTACCCGGCTCTGGGGTACCGCCCGCCTCACCACGGTCGACGCAGAGCCGTTCTTCGCCGGCCTTCCAGACGGTCCGGTCGGCCCGGCGTTCCGTTTCGCCCTGGCGGCCGAGCTCGGTGCGCTGCTTTCGCACGTACTCCTGGTCCTTCCCGTGGCGCTGCTGCTTGCACCGCGCTGGGTCAAGGACGTTGCGCTCGACCCCATCAGCCGCGGCTTCGTGCTGCGGCTTCTCGTCGGTGGGGTGCCGCTGTTTGCGCTCGTGCTGGTCACCGCGCACGCCGCGCATGGCTTCGCACTGGACGTGGGGGCGGGCCGTCAGGGCGCCAAACGGCAGCGCACTCGCGCCGTGCGCCTCGGCCTGTACGCCGCGGGCTGGGATCTCGTGGTCGGTCCGTTCGGTTTTTTCGTGCTGCTCGTCCAGGAAGGCATCGACCGTGCCCTTACCGTGATGGGCCTTTTGCGTGGTTTGCCCACGCGCGCGTCGCGCGCCTTTGCCGCGCAGCACTACAAGCTGCCACCCGAGCAGCTGAAAAAAGCGCTGCGCACGTCGTATTGGGGCGCCGGCATCGCCACCCTGGTCGCCGCGGCCCTGTTTTTTGCCGCGCTTCTGGCCATCGTGATCTTGTAGCTAGGGCGGCGCCGCGCCGGCATCGGCCGCCCGCACCGGCGAGAGCGCCGGAAACACGTAGTCGTTGGGCGCGTCTCGGTGGCAGTAGCCACACGACTCGAGGGCGCCTTGATCCACCACACGGCCTTGGGTGTCGACGGCGATGAACCGCCACCCGCCGAAGCGGTCGCCAGAGACGCCGCGCTTTTCCATGAAGAAGCTCGGACCCTTGTTGCGCTCGCGCTGATGGTCGACGCCGAGCACGCTGCCCACGGGAAACGAGCGGGCTCCCGCGGCGCTGGCCACGCCGCTGCGGGCCTCGAGGACTGCGCGCGCGCTTTCGTTGGCAAAGAGCTCGAACGAGTAGAGGCCTGGCGCGTGGCCGGTGGTCTCGTCGCCGCGCCCAAACACCTGCAGCGAGGCGCGGACCGCCGGATCGAACAGGGGACGGGGCAGCCCCGCATCTTCGGTTTCGCGGGCGGCGCCGCCGCCATGCGCCGTGGACACGCCCACGCCGTCCAGCCGCGGTCCGCACGCCACGAGCGGCACGAGCGCTGCGCTCGCCATGGCTAGGGCCTTTCGGATCGCTGAAGAAATCACGCTGCGAGTATGCACCATTCGCCGCGCGAGGTAGCGTTCTCCGCGTGACGGCACAGGTGGTACCCGGCG
>JAYUXI010000291.1:0-4158 GCA_043753085.1 Myxococcales bacterium
AAGCGAAGGATTGCGAGCCGCACCGGATGGCCGAGTGCGCTGAGCTGCCCCGCGTGTTTTTCGATCTTCGTCACTACCTTGTATTTCTACAACATTCGAAATATTGATGCAACTCGACAACCGACGGCGGGCTACCCGGTGGAACATGGCGGTTCGACGGATACCTTGCAGCCCAACGTCGCGTGTTGCGGCCTCCGTCGAAGCGCCGTTCACGGCCACCGGCAAGAGCAGCATGGTGAGCACCCTCGCCGAGACGATTCCACCGATGACGACCGTGGCGAGCGGGCGTTGCGCTTCGCTTCCCGGCGCGGTCGAGACAGGCAAGGGTACGAAGCCGAGCGCGGGCGTCACAGACGCTCCGCGTCGACCACGTCCGCTTCGAGCCGCGAAGCCACGCCTTGCTCCGCACGACGCCCGCACGACGCCCGCAAGGCGCGTAGCAACGGCGCCCAGCCCGGTGGCCAGGCGGCGTTTTCCGGTGCCGCCACCAAGTCGTAGAAGCGCATCGAGGCTTCGGCCGCCACGTCACGCTCGCTGACGACGATGCGTTCGCGCTGGGCTGCGAGTTACTCGTCGGCCACCTGACGCCGCAACACGCTCGGTCAGCTCTACGTGGTGTACTTTGCTACTCTCCGAACCAGCTGGGTTCGGGGCTAGGCTCTGGGCGGCTCGTCTGGGCCGTTCAACGAAACCGGGGGAGGGGTATGCTCCGGCAGCTTCGGCTCCGTGGCGGCGCCGAAGCTGAAAATGCATAGTGCACGTGATGGCACTTGGCGCAGCCCGGAGGGCGCTCGTGGGTCGAGTCCTCGTCGTCCCCATCTGCCGCGTGCTCCTCTCCGAGCGCCAGGTGCACCACGTCTTCGACCGCGCGGGCCAGAGAAGTACGCGAGGCGGCTCGGGCGCACCGAGCGATGTGGCGTGGCACGCCTCACGAATGACAGGGCTCCGTGGCCACGTGGGAGGCCGTTTCGGAGATTCCGCAACTCGGTGCGGATGCCGATGTGCGGCCCGTCGCTCTTGGCGTCGTGTGCCGGTTGCTGCTTGGCTCACGTATTGGAGCCTGCCGAAGAAGGGCTCGACGGCGAGTGGACGTGATCGCCGGTCCGGCCTCGAAGGAGCGCAGCCACCGCGGTCAAAAACAGGCAAGCAACGCCAGCTGCTGCCATTGTCACGGTGACTCCGAGTCGGGCCCCCGCAATGCCGATCAGCGGATAGGTTACGAGCCAGCAGGCGTGGGTCAACGCGAAGTACGCGGCGTAGACCCTGCCGCGCTCTGCCGGAAACGTGTGCTCGGCCAAAAGCGTCGACGAACCGATCGAGATCAGCGACTGGCCCACGCCGTTGAACGCCCAGAGGGTCACGAGGACGGCGAAGGGTGGGCCGAACCACAAGGGCAGCAGCACCACGCCGAGGCATGTACCGCCGAGCAGAAGTGCGCGGCGGGTCCACACGTGGCGTGAGCCATGCAATGCCGCAGCACCTGCGTGCGTCCGCTCGTAGCGGCCCGTGAGTTTGCCGAGCCCCAGCGCAGCGAGGGTCGAGCCCACGCCCACGGCCGCCATCGCCACCGCGACTTCCGTGTCACCGAGCTGGAGGAGATCGCGCACGTACGTCACGGTAGCGACGATTGCCACGGCGCCAGCGAGAGCCTCGACGAACGACAGCACGAGGGTCTGACGCAGCACACGCTGTCGAAGGATCGCCCGTGTGCCGTAGCTCACTTCGCCCCAGAGGCTACCCAGTGAAAGCGCCGGGCCGCGCTCGTAGACCCGAGGAATGGTCGCGCAAAGCACGAGCGCGGCGGAGGCCGCGTACGTACCCGCGTCGAACCAAAACACCCACCGAGCCCCCAGGACGGACACCAGCGCAACGGCAATGGCCGGCGAAGCGATGGTCTCGAGATCTTGCGCGACACGCGAGACAGCAAGCGCGCGCACGAGATGGAACTCTCCCACGACCGCTGGGATGATGGCTTGGTACGTCGGCGAGAAGAACGCCGTCACCGCGTTGATCAGGAAGATCATCACGTAGACGTGCCAGATGGTGGAGGCAAACGGCAAGAGCCCGAGCAGCCCTGCACGCAGCACGTCCGCCGCAATCAAGATTCGTTTGCGGTTGGTCCGGTCCGCGAGGACGCCCGCCGGCTGCGAGAACAGCAAGAACGCGACGATGCGGAGCGTCAGCGCAGTGCCGACGACGAGAGTCGCGGATGCGGCACCAGCAAGCCGGTACGCGAAGAGCGCGAGCCCGATGGTGGTTGCGCCGCTGCCCACCAGAGAAACGACCTGAGCGCCGAACAACAGGACGAAAGTGCGATTCTGCCAAAGCGATGCGCCAGGATTCACAGCCGCTCCGTGATCACGTGCGCGGCCTCGTCGTTGCATGCCACTCCGGAGCGCGCTCCGCGAAGGCTGCCGTTGTGCTGGTCGGCATGGGGGTCGAGCCTATCATCGAGCTGGAAGGCGGAACGAAGGGCTACGGCGAAGTGGGCTTTCCGGTGGACGGCATCGACGAAACACCGCCGGCATGATCTTGCTTCTCGCACGGTCGCTCTTGATCAAAACTACCTCCCGTCCGCTTGGCGGCTCGGCGGTTTCACCCTGATGGTGGCGTTGTCGAAACCTACGGCCAGGGAACACGAGACCGAGGTGCTACACTGACTCGTCAGAACATGTTTGCTAGCAAGAGCCTCTCGGAGCATCTGCTGCGTGGCGCCGTCGGCCTGGGCGCGCTGGCGCTTGCGGGATCACTGCTCGTGGCACGCCCGTGGACGGCCATCGCCCTTTTTGGCCTGGCGCTCGTGTCGCTGCGAGGCTGTCCGATGTGCTGGACGTTCGGCCTCGTGCAGACGGCGCTCGCGAAAGTACGGCGTCTTCCAAACCGAAGCCGTTGCTCGGATGGCCGGTGCACGCGCGCGCTCGTCCAGTCGTCGGCAGGAACGACGCGAGTCGCTCGCCCTTGAAGCTGCGGCAGGCGGCCCGAGTCATCCGGTGCGGCGTCATCTGAAAGCCATCGACCGAATCGGTGCCACCATCGAACGAGTGCGAGAGAGCGCAAACGTTTCCGACGTCGCAGATCGGCATCCTGGCAACGATCTCGAGACGGATCCCGAGCTCCTCGGCACGCAAGCAGCGCGGTTCGATCGTCATGATCACGACAGGCGGTTCGGGTCTGCCTGCCCACCCTCCCGGCCAGACGACCGGCCCAGTTTCAGTGACGGCGCTCAGCGCGGCGCCGCGGGACCGATCGCGCGCTCGAGGTCGAACGACGCGCGCAGCGCCTTGCCGCGCAGCTCGAGACCGCGCTCTTCCGATTCGAGGAACGCGCGGTATGCGTCGAGCAGCTCGAGGACCGACGAACGGCCCTCCTTGTAGAGCATCTCTGCGGCCGTGCGCAGCGACGCCACCTCTGCGGTGATCTCACCCTTGAAACTGCGGTAGGCGCGGGCGCGGATGGCGAGCTCGGCGTGGGCGCTTTCCACGTCGAGCTGGATCTGCCGGCGGATGGCGCCGCGCTCGGTGTCGGCCAGCTGCACCTCGGCCTCGGCGCGTGCGATGCGACCCTGGTTGCGGTCGAACAAGGGCAGCGGCAGGTTGATGCCGCCGAAGAACGCGCCGCCCGACTCGTTCGCGCCCGGCACGCGCAGGTAGCGACCGTACGCCACGCGCAGCTCCGGCACGGGCAGCCGCGCCCGCGCGAAGTAGCGCACGTTGGTCTGGTTGGCCTCGATGCGCAGCTCCGCGGCCTTTGCGCTCGGCCGCCGCTCCATGGCCAGCGCAGTGAGCTCCGGTGCACCTTGCACGGATTCCGCGGGCGCCCCCATCTCGGCGGTGGCGGTGAGCTCTGCGCTTTTCAGCGAGCCGCCCACGGCCAGCGCCAAGGCTACGCGCGCTTCGGCCAGCTCTACCTCGGCGTCGGCCTGGCGCGTGCCGAGGTTGCCGCGCTCGATGGCGATGCGTGCGCGATCGTAGCGCGGATTGGCGCCGCCACTGACGCGCTCCGAGATGATGGCGAACGCGCGGTCGAGATCGGCTTTGCCCGCCGCGAAGATCGCCGCGCGCGACTGCGCCAGCTGCAGCCGCAGGTACGCCGCCTTCACGTCGCACAGGGTTTGCCACACCGTCTCGGCGGCTTCGCGCTCTTCCGAGTTGGCCAGCT
>JAYUXI010000292.1:0-4149 GCA_043753085.1 Myxococcales bacterium
CTGGACGGCGTGTCGAGCCTTGGCGACGACGTGGCCAAGTGCATGGTCGACGCAGTGAACAAGACGCCATTCCCGGAAGGTGTAGAGTGCAAGAGTCGCCAGCTCACCATCCCGGTCGAGTTTCCCAGCAAGGCAAAATAGCGCTCGCTCGGCGCACCAAACTGTACGTGCTCGAAGCGCCCACTTCGCGCACGCGCGCATCTCGTCGACGTACGAGAGCTTGCGCTACGCCCTACCCTTGCGTCGAAACCGGCGGCGAGTACGCCGCCGATGGCACCTGCGTGTTTCTGGAAGACGATGCCGGCGCAGACGCGAGCGACGCCGATTGACGCGCGCGCTACGCGCCGGTGGTCATCACGACCTTGCCCATGTTCATGCCGTGCTCGAGCCGGCCGAACGCCTCTTCGCTCCGTTCGAACGGGAACACGCCGTCGAGGTGGGGCTTCACCGCACCGCTCTCGTAGCGCGAAACGATGTCGCGCAGACCGCGCTGGATGGTGTCCGGCAGGTGCCACATGTGCCCGAGGTTGAGCCCGGCCACGCCGCGGTTGTCGTCCATCAGCTTCATCGGGCTGAACTTCGGGATCGCCAGAAACGACTTGGCAGCCTTGAACCAGTTCGCCTTGCCCGGAGACGCTGCGTTGGCCAAGCCAAAGCAAAGCAAGAGGCCACCCTCGCGCAAGATCGAGTAGCCCTTGCTCCAGTCGGCGCCGCCGAGCGCGTCGAGAACGAAGTCCACGCCGCGCCCGCCGGTGATGCGTTTCACTTCGGTCACGTAGTCCTGGGTGCGGTAGTCGATCACGTGGTCGGCGCCCTGCGACTTCACGTACTCGTGCTTGGCTGCGCTGGCGCTGCCGATGGTGACCACGCCCCGTACGGTTCGGCACAGCTGCAATGCCGCCGTGCCCACGCCGCCCGCCGCCATGTGCACCAGCACGTGATCGCCGGTGCGGATGCGCGCGACCTCGAACAAGAGCTGGTGCGCCGTGAGGTAGTTCACCGGCATCGCCGCGGCTTCTTCGAACGTCATCGAGTCGGGGATGGCCACGGCTTGCGTGTGCGGAATGCAAACGGTGTCGCTCATGCCGCCGAAGCGGGTCATGAACATCACCCGCGTGCCGATCTCGAAAGGGGTCAGGCCGCTGCCGATCTGGTCCACCACGCCCGCGCCCTCGTAGCCAACCACGCAGGGAGTTTTTGGTGCATCCGGGTACAGGCCCTGGCGCGCCATGACCTCGGCGAAGTTCAGCCCGCAGGCTTTGCTGCGCACGCGGATCTCGCCGGCGGCAGCGGTGGGGTCGGGGGTTTCACGAACCTGCAAGACGTCGGGGCCGCCGTGCTTGGTGATCCAGAGGGAACGCATTCCCGCAGCCTACACGGCTCGGAAGGTTGCGCCGATGTTGCCGATCGAGATGCTGGGGCCGAAGACGAAGGCGCGCCTGCCGTCCACTCATGGCCGCCACGCTGCGCAACCTGGGCGAAATCGAGGCCGGCGCATTGCATGCTAGGATTACGGCATGAGCACGCGAAGCATCGTGAACCAAACCGGCGGCGCCGCGCTCGTGTGCGGCGTGATCGCACTCGTCACGATGGCCCCGCACGCCGTGACCGCGAAGCCCAAGCCGTTGCCCAGCGGCAGCGGCGAAGAGGGCGAGAGCAAGTGCAAGCAGTGCGACGACGAGTTCACCGAAAAGGCGGCCAAGTGCATGGGCGTCTACGATCAGTGCCAGGCGCCCTGCCCAGCCTGCAAGACCATGGCGAACTGCGAAGCGCGCAAGCCGTGCATGGCTCCTTGCAACATCAAGTTCGCCAAGTGCAAAGACGAAGCCTTCGAGGAGCGCAAGGACTGCGAGAAGGGCTGCAAGTAGACGCGTCACGCGGGCTCGGCTCTGGAGCCGGCTACGCCAGCGTTCGCGTCGCAGCACTCCGCTGGCGCGGGCTCACCCCGACGACGAGCCGCTCTCGCGTGGGCCGCGGCTGATCTGCACGCGGTTGCGGCCTTTTTGCTTGGCTTCGTACAGTGCCTTGTCGGCCAAGGCGACCAGCTCGAGGCCGCCGGCGGCGTGGCTTTCGTTGAGGCCGGCCACGCCGATGCTGACCGTGATCGGCAGGCGCTGGTTTTCGAACATGACCTCGGTGCTGGCGATGGTGGACCGGATGCGCTCGCACATGATGCCGCCCGCGAGCACACTCACGCCGCGGCAGATGATGGCGAACTCCTCGCCGCCGTAGCGCGCGAACAGATCTTCGGAGCGAATCAGCTGGTTGCAGATTTCGCAGACGGCAATGAGGGCGTGATCCCCGGCGAGATGGCCGTAGTTGTCGTTGACCTTCTTGAAGAAGTCCAAGTCGAACATGACCAGCGAGAGCGCGGAGTCGTGGCGCTTGGCGTAGGCGAATTCTTTCTCGAGACGGTCGAGGAAGTGGGCCTTGTTGTAGACCTTCGTCAGCGAGTCACGGATGGCTGCATCGTACATGCGCTGCTGGAAGTTCTGGTCGATGTCGTCCTGGTGGGTGAACTTCAGGATGGTGGTGCTGCCGAAGCGGATCTTGTCGCCGTCGACCAGCTCGTGCTGGACGACCTTTTCGCCGTTGACGATGGTGCCGTTGGCGCTCTGCAAGTCTTCGATGAACAGCGCGTCGCCGCGGCGGACGATGCGTGCGTGCCGGCGCGACACGCCGTCGTCGTTGAGGCGGAGGGTGGCGGCCTGGCCTCGACCGATCACGACCTCCGGGGAATCGATCTTGAACATCTCGCCGACGTCCGAACCTTGCAAAACGATGAGGTACGCGGTGCGCGCGCCGCTGCTGCCGAGCTCGCGCTGCAGATCCGACAACGAGGTGATACTCGTGGTCTCGGGGTCGTCCAGACCGTGCGGCACAGGCCTTCTCGGGTTCGGCGGGTTTCCAGCCATCCTTTCAAAGAGTCGCAGACCCTCTGCCACTCGGTCAAGGCACAGTGTATTTCCCCTTCGTAAAATTCTGGAAAGTTCCGTTCGTACTGATTTTCGTCGTGGCGACGGTCGCCATCGGCGCGTGCGGAGAGGACAAGCGTTCAGCGCCGCATGCGCCCGCGCCCTTTTCCTCCGCTGCGGCCGCAGCGCAGCGCGGCGCCGACGCGGAGGACTTCGCACGCGAGGCGTTCCCCAGCGCGATCGCCGCGCTCGGAGCGGTGTTGGCCCGTTCGACGCCGCGCGTACTTGCATTTGGCGAGGTGCACGCGCCCAAAGGCGCTCGAGTCGAGTCGGCCACCGCACGCTTTCGCCAGCAGCTGTTGCCTCTGCTCGCGCCCTCGAGCGCGGCAATCGTGGTCGAGGCATGGCAGCCGTCCGGGTGCAACCAAGCCGTCGAGGCAAAGGTGGCCAAGGCCAATCGCGAGGTCACCCAGCACCAGGCCGCCACCAACACGAACGAATACGTAGAGCTCGCGCAGGAGGCCAAGGCCCGCGGCCTCGTGGCACTGCCGCTGCGGCCCACCTGCGAAGAATCCGCGCGCGTCGCCGATGCAGGCGCCAGCGATCTCGCGATGATGCTGCAGACGGTGACGCAGGTGGCCCAGCGCACGATCGAGAGCGCGCTCGACAAGTCGCCCGCAGACAAGCGCGTGCTTTTTTACGGCGGCGCGCTGCACAACGACCTCCGCCCGTCAGCCGAACGCGCAGCCTGGAGCTTCGGGCCAGCGCTCGCGCAGCGCACGCTGGGCGCCTTCACCGAAGTGGACCTGGTCGTGCCCGAATTCATCGAGGACGACGAAGTGTGGCGCAAGGTACCGTGGCGCGGTGCCTACGATCTGGCGCGGGACGGCGCAGGCATCCAGCTGCTGAGTCGTGGCGCGCACAGCTTCGTGATCGTGTTCGCCAGGACCGCCGGCGCGGTTGCGCCGGAGCCGCCCCGAGAGTAGCCAGAAGCGGCCCATGATTGCCCGCAGGCCAGCACTCGCCGTCGCTGTCGTTCTCGCCGTCGCCGTCGCTCCCCTGCGAGCGGCGCACGCAGGCACGTTCGACTCGGCCGGCAATTTCGTCCCCGATCCCGCCGCCGTGTTCCGGTACGGCTTCGACACCGTCGAGGCCGGCCAGACCGGGCTCTCGCTCGGCACCGAAGCCAGCGGCGCACTCGAGGGCAACGGATACGCAGTGCTGGACTCCGGCC
>JAYUXI010000293.1:0-1578 GCA_043753085.1 Myxococcales bacterium
ACGCCCTCGTTCGTTTCGCCGGCGGTGAAGAGCGAGAGGTTCGAGATCGACGAAGGCCCGGGCACGTTGCGGACGACCAGGCCCCTGGCCCGGCTCGAGTTGATGACGGTGTCGCCGCGCCGCGTGACGGAACAGTCGCGAACCCACTGCACCAGTGGGCCCTTCCAGGCGCCGTCGATGCGGAAGCGCCGGACCCCGTCGATCAGCAGGTTGCCGCTTTCGCCATAGCTGCCGCCATACACGTAAATTGTCTCCGTCTTCGGCGTTCCGCCGTCGCCGGCGTCGAGGAGCGTGTCGACTCCACCGTTGTCCGGGGTGAGCTTCGCGATGGCGGCTGCCAGGGAGTTGAACGGGCTGTTCATTCGCCCGTCGCCTCCCGCGGGACCTTCCTTCACGAAAATGCCGACAGTGGTATCGGGCAGCTCGTCTGGGTCACAGGGCGCCACAGCCGCGTCGCCAACAGTTCCGCCGCCGCTGTCGGTCCGGGCATCGGGAGGGTCGGCATCGCCACCGCCCCCGCCTTCGTCACCGGAGCTGCTGGTGAGACCGCTGGAGCCGGCGCCGGCTTCCTCTTGGTCGAAGGGCGAGAGCTCGTCCAGCCCCAACAGCGCGTTGCAAGCCATGGCCAGTGCGGCAGCCACGGCGGCGGCGAGAGCAACGTGAGAGGAGCGCATCAGAACTCTCCCGAAACCGACAAGGACAGCCCGCCGAGTGCGACGCGCGGTGCACGCAATACGCCCCGCGTCTGCGTGGACGTCGGAGCCGTAAAATACAGTATGGCGCCGCCTGCGGCGAGTACGCCGCCCACCAGGAACCCGATGGTGGACACGGTGCCCGAGCTACGGGCCGCGCTTTGATCGTCGACCGCCGCTTGCGGGCACCCGGTACCCCGAGAACCGAGCGTGCATCGGTCGGCTTGGTCGCCGATTGCCAGCGCGCGGATCCCGAAGATGGTGCCGAGCGCCAGGCCCACACCGCCCGCACCGAGGAGGGCGCCGCCGGCGACGCGCTGCGCGCGACCGCGGCTGGGATCGGATTGCGGCACGGGGGCGGTGGCCTCTTTGGCGGCATCGGTCTTGGCAGCGGGATCCAGCGCCAGCTCCTCGAAGGCAATGGTCTGCTCGCGCCCGTCGACGATGACGAACTGCTGGCTTGCGGAAAGATGTCCGTCTGCGCGGGCTTCGACCAGGTGGCTGCCGGCGTCGACCGGAATCGGCGCCTCGGCCAGGCTGCCTGCGCCGATGCGTGTACCATCCAGCCAGATGCCGAAGCCCGTCAGCGACTTTGCACGCGGCGGCAAGCGTACCTGCAGCTTGGCGAGTTTGGGCCCAAGCACGACGATGCGGGCGCGGGCAATGGCTTCGCGGTCGGCGCGATTGGCCTTGATCGCGTAACTGAGCGCCTCGTTGTATTCTGCCCAGGCCGACGCGAGCTTGCGCTCGTGCTCGTGACAGTCGGCTGCGTGCAAGATGGTGCCTCCCGCGGGATCGAGCTGGTGGCTCTGCACGAACTTGGGGCAGGCCGCGGTGAAGTCTTTCTGGTCGGCCAAACGCTTTGCTTCGTCGAAAAGTAGTTGTG
>JAYUXI010000294.1:0-4147 GCA_043753085.1 Myxococcales bacterium
TGCTGGCCTTGCGACGCGAACTGGCGCGCCAGGGTACCGCCCAGCCGCAGCTCCCATTCGTCACGATGGGGTCCTATCGAGCTGCTGCCCCGATGCGCGTCCCGCGCGCGCTGGCTGGCAAGGGCGTCGCGATATCGTTCCGGCTCGAGGGGTGCCGAAGCCACGTAGCGTGCCGCCAGCCGTAGATCACTGGCGGCGAGCTCCGCGAAGGCGGCTTGTGTTTCCTGCGCGAGCTCGCGTTCCGCCTCGATGCGACCCTGCATGATGGCCACGCCGTGGCGTACCATCAGCTCTTCCCACTGCTCGAGATCCCGCGCCTGCGGGCCACGTTCTTCCAGCGCACGCTGCCGCTCCCGCTGGGCCTTGGTGTAGTCTGCAAGGGCCGCGGCATGGGCCGGCGCGCGGAAAAATGCCACGCGGTCCAGCAGCTGCCGACGCAGCGAGGAGGCGCCCGTGGTCAGCACCAGCTCTCCCGGATGGAACACCACGACGGGCGTGCGCAGCGCGTACGTGGCGATTGACTTGGGCCGCTTGCCGTCCAGCTCGAGGCGCCGACGGGTCGGCTCGAGAGTCACGTTCTGCGCGCGGCCGACGCCGTCTTCCTCGAGCACGGCCCGTAGCCGAGCCTGGGTGGCGCCGTGCCGCATCACGTCGCTCATGGCCGACGTACGGAAGCTTTGGCCCCGACAGGCCACGTACACGGCTTCGAGGAGGCTGGTCTTGCCCTGACCGTTCTGCCCCGACAGCACCGTGAAGTGCGGCCCGGGTTCGAACGCACCCGGTTCGAGGTTGCGAATGCCCTCGATGCCCAAGCGCACCAGCCGCAGTGACGCCCGGTTCAGAGTTAGATCCGCATCGGCATGACGACGGCGAGAAAGTCCCGGTCGACGTTGCTCTTGTCCTTTTTGGGACGGATCACGACCGGATCCAGCTCCCGTGACAGCGCCAGCTCGATCTCGTTGTCGTCGAGCGCGGCGAGCACGTCGAGGAAGTACTTGGCATTGAAACCGATGGTGAGCTCCGGCCCGTCGTAGTCGACCACGAGCTCGTCGAAGCCGTCTCCGGCGTCGGGCGACTCGCTGGTGATGCGCAGCTTGCCGCCGCCCACGGTCACCTTCACGCCGCCGCTGCGGTCGCTGGCGGCAATGGAGACGGCCCGCAGCGAGCTGGCGAGGTCGAGACGGGGCGCAGTGACGATCTTGTCGGTCGCTTGCGGGATGACCTGCGCGTACGGCGGAAACTGCGCGTCGACCAGCTTGACGCCGAAGGTGGTGGTGCCAGCGCGGAAGAACGCGTTGGGGCCGCTCTGCTGGATGGTGAGGGTGGGGCTGGTTCCGGTGCCCTTGTCTGCATCCTGCACCATTTCTTCGCACAGGCCGCGCAGCTCGAGGATGGCCTTCTGCGGCACCAGCATGGCGAAGTTGGCCTCGGCCACGCCGCCGGCTTCCATCTTGGAAAGACGGTGGCCGTCGGTGGTGACCATTCGGACCTTGGTGCCTTCCCACTCGAACAACGCCGAGTTGAGATGGGCACGCGATTCGTCGCCCGAGATCGAAAAAAACGTCTTGGCGATCAGCTCGCGGAGCACGTCGATCGCCAGCTCGACCTTCGCCGCGTTTTCGGCGGGCTGCGGCAGCTGCGGGAAGTCGGTGCCGGGGCTGCCACGCAGGGTGTACCGCCGCGCGCTGCCAACGGCCTTGATCACGGTCTGCGCTCCGTCCGCGCTGCTGAGCGACAGCGGACCGTCGGGCATCATCTTGATTCGCTCGAACAAGTCCTTGGCGGGAACGGCGATGCTGCCCGGCCTTTTGACTTGCGCAGGAACCACGCCGGAGAGCGACAGGTACATGTCCGTGGCGGCGAGCCGAACGAGATCGTCGCCCTGCGTGGAAAGTTGCACGCTGGCCAGGATCGGCATGGTGCTCTTGCGCTCGGCGACTCCCTGCATGCGAGCCACGAGCCGGAGCAGGTCTTTCTTGGCGAGGATGATTTCCACGGGGAACCTGGATTGCCCGGTTCAGCCGCAAGTTACAACCCCTAACGGGCCTGCTTCGTGGCTTCGAGGGCGGTGTAACTCGGACTGGATTGCTCTTCTTTCTCAGAGAAGAGTTTAAAGATTGATCCAGTAGTGTGAAGTAGGCCCTGGGGAGCGTGGGGATATTCCGTATTTCGTAGTAGTAACGAGCACTTGCAAAGGCCAATCGTGGGGACAGACCGGGGGCAACGGCTGGGCAGAATGCGAGGGAAAACCCCGGCATGACTTTTCCACAGACCCGAGCACGCCCTCTTTCCTCGGAGTTCTTCACAGGTTGGCAGCTCGGTCCCGGAACCTGGACGCCGCCGCGTGCAGGGGCCTTGACCGCTCGCGGTTCCCGGCTAACGACATCCAGTGTCATGAAGAAAATCGGCCTTGCCGCGTGTGCCCTCGTGTTCTGGGTTGCCTGCGCGGGCGATTCCGAGCCTGGGGGCGGTGCCGCCGCTGCGGATGCCGGAACCGTCCCCGGCACGACCTGTACCGCTACTGGTCTGGCGACGGCTGCAGAGAGCTTCTTCACCGACGTCTCCGAGGCGAGTGGCATCCAGGCCGAGAACTTCGTGCCGGCTCCGACGACGCCGATTCCGATCAACGATCACAGCCGTCTCGCCTTCGTCGACCTGGACGGCGACGGCTGGGACGACGCCGTGATGCACAGCCTCTTTCCCAACGTCGCCGCCGGCATCCCGTTCGAGCACCTCGTGTTCATGAACGGCCGCGACGGCACCTTCCGCAATGCTTCGCAGGAGTCGGGGCTTCGCGACGTGCAGGCCGGGTTTTTCGCCTTCGGCGACGTCGATGGCGACGGCGACGTCGACTGTTTTGCAGGCCTCGACACGGATCTGGCAGGCAAGACCAGCGTGCTGCTTTTGAACGACGGCGCCGGCCACTTCACCGCTCGACCGAGCTCGGGGCTCGAAACCAAGAGCCATCCGGGCAATGCCGTGTTTGCCGACTTCGACAACGACGGGAAACTCGATATCTTTCTCGGCAATGGTCAAACCGGATATGCCGAGGCCGACGAGCTGTTTGTCGGCAACGGGGACGGCTCCTTTCGGGACGTGAGCAAAACGTCTTTGCCGCGCCGACCTGCACAACCCACCAATGGGCTGGTGAGCTGTGACTACGACGACGACGGCGATCTCGACGTGTTCGTCTCGACGTACGGTGTGTCGGTGAAGAACGGCTGGAAGCAGCTCTGGGAGAACGACGGCTACGGCACGTTTCGCAACGTCGCCGAAGAGCGCGGCTTCCATGCCCTGCCCACCGGCAACTACTGGAACGCCAGGACCGGCAAGGGCAGGGAGGCCGAGCCCGTCGACGCCACGGACATCGTTGGCGCCAACGGCTTCGGGATCGACTGCGGCGACGTGAATGGCGACGGCATCGCCGACATCTACATGGCCGCAATCTCGCATGCAGATGGATCCGATTCGAGTCGACTCTGGAGCGATCCCACCCAGCTGCTTCTCGGATCTGGCGCACCCGACGGCCACGTCTTCACCAATGTCTTCCTGGAACGGGGCCTGCCTTACAACGAAGGCGACATCGACGCGGCCATGGTCGACTACGATTCCGACGGCCGGCTGGACCTCAGTGTGACGCGCGACGACAAGTACGAAGGTGCGTACACGGCGGAGGCGCAGAAATCATGGCTAGGCCTGTATCGTCAAAATGACGATGGCTCGTTCGACGACGTCGGAATGCGTTCTGGAATCAACGATCGGACCGTGCCACCGCCGGCAAAACCAACCATGAAAAAGGGACAGAACCTGGCGTGGTCGGACATCGACCACGACGGTGATCCCGATTTGTTGGTGGGTGCTCGAGACTTTGGTGGTGGCCGCGCCAATCGTTTGTTCAGAAACGAAATCGGACAGAAGAACGAGTGGCTCGGTGTGCGGTTGATCGGCGATGGAATGGCCGTACACACCGACGCCTTCGGCGCCAAGCTGACCCTGCGCATCGGCGAGCGGCTTGTCGTCCGCGAGAAAAAGTCGAGTCGCGGCACCTACGACAGCATCGACGGCAGCTCGCTGCTGCTCGGCATGGGTGCTGATGCCTGCCAAGATGGGCACAACGCCGCGTCGCTCGAAGTGCGCTGGCCCAACG
>JAYUXI010000295.1:0-4146 GCA_043753085.1 Myxococcales bacterium
CGCAGGAGCAACTTAACGGGATTCGTCTGCAGGGACTCCAACGAAACTTGAGTGCCTCGCCGAGGCGCTCTAGCGTGGAGTGACGATGCGGCCGTGTCCTCAGTGTTCGAGCCCTTGTGACCTGACGCACACGTTCTGCCCGATGTGCGGGTTTCCGATCGGCAAGCTCGAAAGTGATCCCGAAGACGCGCTCGTGGGCCGCGTGCTGCCGGGTGGGTACGCGGTGCTCGAGCTCATCGGCGTCGGCGGCATGGGACGCGTGTACCGTGCAGAGCAAACCGCGCTCGGACGTACCGTTGCCGTAAAAGTGATTCACCCGCACCTTCTCGGCGAGGAGAACACCGCGGCGCGATTCATCACCGAAGCGCGCGCCTCCAGCCTGCTGAACCACCCGAACTCGGTCAGCGTAATCGACTTCGGAAAGACCGAACGAGGCGAGCTCTATCTCGTCATGGAGTTTTTGCGCGGCAAGGACCTTGCCAAGGTCGCGTACGAAGAAGGCCCGCTCTCGTTCCGGCGCATCGTGCGCATCTTGGTGCAGGTGCTGGCGGCGCTCAGCGAAGCGCACCACCTCGGCATCATCCACCGCGACCTCAAGCCCGAGAACATCATCCTCGAGACCGCGCGCCAAGGCGGCGACTTCGTCAAGGTGGTCGATTTCGGTCTGGCCAAGATGCGCGAAGGCACGATGCGCGGCATCACCAACCCAGGCATCGTGTGCGGCACGCCCGAGTACATGAGCCCGGAGCAGGGGCGCGGCGACCCGCTCGATGCCCGCTCCGACGTGTATGCGGTAGGCGTCGTCCTCTACCAGTTGCTCACTGGGCAGCTGCCGTTCGAAGCCGAGTCGCCTACGCAAGTGGTGATCATGCACCTCACCGAGCCGCCGCGGGATCCGCGGCGCGTGGCTCCACAGCGGCGCATTCCCGAACCGATCGCGCTCGTGTGTCTCGCCGCTCTCGAAAAGGACCTGCAGGTCCGGTACGCCAGCGCCGACGTGTTTTCGGCCGCTCTCGAGGAAGCGCTGCTCCTCGTCGAAGCGCCGAACCCGGCCAAGTCGGCGCGCGAGGTCGCCACCATCGCCTCGCTCGAGCAGCTGCGGATCGTCTGTCCCAAGTGCGGCGCCCAGTGGAAAGAGCAACTGAAGTTCTGCGGCGAATGCGGCACGGCCATGAGCTCGCCGCCGATGGTCGCGGCGTTGCCGCTCTCGACCGACGAACCCGTCACGCGCGACGCGCCCCTCCTGCCGATGAGCCTGCGCAGTCGCGAAGCACCGATGCAGCGCCTCGGCACCCTCCTGTACGAGGGCGGCGCGCAACAGCTGGCCGCGGCGGTGATCGTTGGCGAGTCCGGCATGGGCAAGACCCGCCTCGCCAACGCCTTCGTCGCCCACGCTGCGTCGCGCGGTTGTGCGCTTTCCGTCGTGGTCGGTCCCGATCCCTATCAAGCCGAGGTCGGCTACTACGCCCTGCGCATGGCGATCCGTGCACTCACCGCTACGGCGTCCGGGCAGTCGCTGGTCGACTACCCGTCGCTCCGCTCCGAAGCGCGCTACGGCCTCATGGAGATCTTCGCCGAGGACGACGGCGAAGAACGGCCCCAGCTCCCCACCGAAACCCGGCGCTTCGCCGTGGCCGAGGCCCTGCGCTTCGCGCTCTACGTCGGCGGCGAGCGGCATGGTCGCGTGCTCCTCGTGGTCGACGATCTGCATTGCGTCGATCGCGCCAGTCGCGAGGCATTTCTCACCGTCGCCGAGGAACCCCCCTTCGTCGGCGGCCTGCTCCTGCTGACTGCCAGCCCCCAGCTCGAGCTGCCAGAGGCGCTCGAGCGCGTGCCGCTCGAAATGCTCACGCAAGAAGCCGTAGCGGAGCTCTTTCTGCGCGCGCAGGTCACCATCGCGGAGATCGAGGGCCGTAGCTACGTACCGCTGTACGTCGAGCAGCTGCTGCGTTTCACGCTGGAGCGCGGCGGGTCTGCCCCAGCGCGCTTGGCAGACCTGATCGCCGCCCGCATCGAAACGCTCAGCCCCGACACGCGCCGCGTGCTGCATGGCCTGTGCGTCGCCGGCAACGATTTCCCGGTGGCGTCGACCGGCGCCCTCGTGCGCGACGGAACGCAGGTCGGCGAAGCCCTGATGAGCCTCGAGCAAGCCGGCATGATCTCGGTCGATGCCGGTCGCGTGTCCACCTGCCACCCGCTCTTCCGCGAAGTCGTGCTGGCCAGCATTCCACACGCTGCCCGTCGTGAGCTGCACGCCGTCATGGCCGACTTCGCCGAAGCACGCGAGCTGCCGATCGAGGTGCGTGCCCTGCACAACTTCCACGCGGCCCGTTCGTTTCAGGCGCTGGTCTTGCTCGAGCGCGTGGCCAAGCGCGCGCTGTCCCGGCAAGATTTCGTCGCCGCCGTCACGTCGCTCCACCGCGGCGTGCTGCTCGCGCGGCAGGAGCTCGCGCGCGGCAACCTCGACGACCCCGAGCGCGCCTTGTTTCTGTTCCTGCGCAAGATGGGCGATGCACTGGCCGCCGGCGCGCAACTTTCCGATGCCGAAGGCGTGCTGCGCGAGGCCCTCGATCTTGTCCCCGCCGTGGGCGACGCCGACGATCGCGCACAAGTGCTGGCCTCCCTCGCCGAGGTGGCCAGTGGTCGGGATCGCACGGTCGAAGCGGAGGCATACCTGCGCGAAGCCCTAGAGCTCCCCCGCAGCGCCCGCAGCGACGAACTTTCGATCCGGCTCGAAGAGCTGCAAGGGCGCCTCACCGCATAGCGTTTTGCATGGAGACTTGCAAAGACCTCGAAAACGATGACAACGCCCTGCGAGTCGCCGTGAGCGTTCCCCGCATTGCCCGCTGGGATCTCGACAAGACCTACCTGCGCACCGACTTCGCCACCTTCCGCGATCTGATGCGGACGGCGTTCGAGCGTGCCGACGAGAAGCGCACCAATCCCGGGGCGGCGTCGCTCATGCGCGAAATGGCGCTGTTTGGTCACGAGGTGCACATCTTGTCGGGCTCACCCCAGCAGATGCGCCGCCGCCTGGAAGAGAAGCTGCGCATGGACGGCATCGAATGGGCGAGCTTTACCCTCAAGCCCAATTTGCAAAACCTGCTCAAGCTACGGTTCCGCGCCTTGCGGGATCAGCTCGGCTACAAGCTGCCGATGTTGCTGGCGGGACGCGCCCGCGTGCTCACGGGTTCGGCGCCCTATCCACGCGAGACCCTGCTCGGCGACGACGCCGAGGCCGATGCGTTCGTGTACTCGCTCTACTCCGACATCCTTTCGTCACGTGTGCCCGACGCCGTGCTGGCCGACGTGTGCGCCAAGGGACGACTCTACGAGAGCGACATCGCGCGGATCGTGGCTACGTCGCGCTCGCTGGCGAAGAAGGATCCGGAGACCGAGCCCGTCACGCGCATCCTGATTCACCTCGAAGGCCAGACTGCGCCGGGCGCGTTCGACGTGTACGGGCCGAAGGTGGTGCCGTTCTACAATTACCTGCAGGCTGCAATCGTTTTGTTCGAAGACGACGCCATCCCCGCGTCCAGCGTGCTGCGCGTGGCCACGGAGCTGGTGATCTTGCAGCGCTTCGACGGCGACCAGCTCGCACGCAGCTACCGGGAGCTGGCGCGGCGTGGGCACCTGCGCGGCGTCGGGCTCGACCGACTGCAGGCCGAAGCGCAGGTTTGGAAGACTGCGCCCCGAACGGACGGCGCGTCAGCTTCGTCGGCGGCAGTCCAGACCGTGTTGCAAATGGTCGATCAGCTGCCCCCGTACTTCGAGGTGGCCGCGGCCACGTGGAAGCCACCGGCCCAGCGGCCGCTGCCCGAGTACGCGTCGCTCGTCCTGCGTCACAACAAGCGGCATCACGCAGACGACGACTGACCGCGCGGTTGGTTTCCTGGTCCGGAGCTCAGACCCAGGCGTTGTTCAGGAGCTCGCCGACGCCCCCAGCCCCCGGCACGATGTAGTCGTGCTCGTCGAGGCCGCGTTCTTCCTCCCAGCGCAGACCGGGGGCGAGCTTCAGGACGTCCGAGTGGCTCTTGCCGCGGTCGAGACGCAGCGCATAGATGATGACCTCTGGATGCGTGTCGAGCACGCGCTTCACGTACTCCGGTGTCACGATGAGATGCATCGCGATCACCCGCTGCG
>JAYUXI010000296.1:0-10029 GCA_043753085.1 Myxococcales bacterium
AAGGAAAGGCGCGAGCCGCCGATCTCGCGCTCTTCGATACCCATGACCTCGACGATGCCCCGAACCGGATACGAAGCCTTGTCACCCACGGCGAACGTCATGTCTTTTGCTCCCGAGACGCGAGGTCTCCACCTCGAAGGGTAAGGCCGGCACCCAGGCCACGCAAACGCGCCATCCGCGAGGTCGCTACTTGATGTTGTTGAGGTTCAGCATCTCGTCGACGTTGGGCTGGACCACGAGCTCGACGCGACGGTTCTTCGTCATCTCGTCGTTGCTCTGTTTGTCGACCAAGCCCGCGAGCGGGTCGGTCGCGCCATAGCCGACTGCCGACCACTTCTTCGGGTTGAGTCCACCGCCAACGTTTTTGCCGTCTTTGCCAGCGACCACCGGGGTGACCAAAGACAGAAGCACGGTGCGAGCACGCATCAGCGACAGACCCCAGTTGTCCTTGAAGGGCCCCCCCGAGTACTTGGCGTTGTCGGTGTGGCCGGCGACCTGGAAATTGCGGCTGTTGAGATCCTGGTCGCCGCGGATGATGTCGGCGACCTGCTGCAGCACGTCGTTGCCTTGCTTGCGAAGCTCGTCTTTACCGGAGTCGAACAGAATGTCGCCGGGCAGCTGAATGACCATGCGGTTGTTGCGCACCTCCACCTTCAGTCCGAAGCTGGTGAGCCGCGCGAGCTTGTCGCGAAGCAAACGGAACCGCGCTTCGATCGCAGACAGCTGCGCGGTGCGTTGCTCGTACTCGGCAAGCGCGCGCTTCAACTGGTCTTTGTCTTTGCCGGCGGTCTTCAGATCACCACGCACCTTGTCGAGGTCGACCTGGGCCTCGTTGAAACGCGCTTGGTCGGATGCGATCTGTCCCTTGGCCGCCTTCAGCTCCGCGGAAAGCTTCTCCACCTCACGCTGCTTGGAGTCCATTTCCTCCTGGCTGAACCCGCACGCTGAAGAAAAAATGCTCGCCGTCATCAGCGACACGATCCAAATATTTTTGGACCACCGGCTGGTGCGCGCGTAGCTAGCTCGCTCTTTCACGAAGACCTCCTGCAGGATACACCTAAGTCACGGAACGCTTGTTCCAGCGATGGATTCGCGTCTTGGGCATACGTGGTTTGTGGCGTTGGCGTCAACCTGAGCAGCCCAGCACCCAGCACTTCCGCGAAACAGTCAAGGGCAATTCTGTCCAGTGAAAAGTGGTCGCACCGCTCAGGCGTCCAGTTTTTTTATTTGACACCCGACGTAGGTGACCATACAGGTCATGTCATACACCCTCTTGCAGGAGGCATACTATGGCTGCGAAGAAGACTGCGAAGAAGACTGCGGCGAAGAAGCCTGCAGCGAAGAAGACGAAGACCGTGAAGAAGGCCGCCGGGAAGACCGCTGCAAAGCGCCCGGCAGCCAAGAAGGTTGCCAAAAAGGCCGCCAAGCGTCCGGCCGCCAAGAAGGTTGCCAAGAAGGCCGCCAAGAAGACGGCTGCCAAGAAGACCGCCCGCAAAGCGGCTCCGAAAAAGGCTGCCAAGAAGGCGGCTGGGAAAGGCGGCAAGTCCAAAGGGGCTGGTCGCCGAGCTGCGCCTCCGGCTGGTGTGCCCTCCCTTCTGGGTGGCGCCTCCACGTCGAGCCGTGGCATGGACGACGGCGAAGAATAGCCTAGTCCGCCATCACGGAATCAGTGCAAGCTGTTCCGTTTTGTGACCCGTGAATCTCACGGGTCAAGCAGAGCCCTCTAGGGAAACCTAGGGGGCTTTGGTGTTTTTTGCGCTCGTCCGTCGCGCGAACGACGTCGTTCGGCAGCCGGTCGGCGCCGCGCCCTCAGAGCCCCAGGTAGAGCTTCAGCTGCTCGGCACCGGCGTGGCGGTCGAACGCCACCCCGCCGAGCTCCTCGCGTTCACCGATACGGGTGTGCAGGTCCATCAGGTAGTCGCGGAAGCCCTCCGCGTGACGCGCCGCGTGCTCGACATGGATGGGGTCCACGTGGTCACTGTCGAGCAGCCGGGCCAGCGCCAGCAAGAACGGCGCGACCTGCGGGTGGTCCGCAGCGCGCAGCAATGGATAGCCCATCGCCCGGAAGTAGTGCACGAAATCGCGTGCAAACTGCATGGTTGGCGGACTGTCCCAGCGCTCTTCGAGCTGCGGCAAGGCACGCACTTTTTCGAGGAAGGCACGAACTACCTGCGCGAGCATCCACACGTCGAGCCGAAGTCGCTCCGAGCGCGCACGCCGCGACGGGTATTCCGCGAACAGGCCTTCGTCGTCGAGGCGGATGCCGAGCACCCGGCCGAGCACCAGCACCCCGTTCTCGAGCGCGGGCTCGAGGTGAGAGGCGGTGCGGTCGACCTGAGCGCGGAGCTCGTGCAGCTGCAAGTCGGCGTCGGCCGGCGCCAGCTCGCGTTCGAACGCGCGTTTCAACTCGGCCTGCAGTGACGCAGCAATGCCGGTCAGCGCCTCACGCAGCTCACGCAGCTGCGCGCCGTTGGCACGAAGCTCGCGGGCGCGTCCTGCGAGCTCCACGGCCGGAGTACGCAACAGGTCGCGCTCGTAGCCGCGCGCCAGCGCGTCGCCGGCGCGGAGATCGATGTAGCGCACCAGCGCGCGCGCGTCGGAGTGCAGCACCGACAGCACGAGCTGCAGCGGACCGCGCGTTTCGCGCCAGGATTCACGGCGCGCAATGGTTTGTGCCAGGGCGACGTACTTGCGCAGGCGGAGCAGCGAAAGCGTGGTGAGGGTGAGCAGCCGACGTGACTCCTGGCTCTCGAGCGACGAGAACAATGCCACCAGTCGCGGGTGCGGCGCCCGATCGTGCTCGGGCGCGAACTCCACCGCGGTGAGCGGGTTGAAGTACGACGACGTGGACACCTCGCGTTGGGCCAGCGACGCGAGGGCGTAGAACGTGCGGTACGTGACGCGTTCGCTGCGCGCCACGACGGCGGTGGTTTCTTGCAGGCTGGTGAGCCCCTGACGCAACGCGAGAAGCGAGTCCTCGATGCTGTCCTGGGTGGAGCGTACCAGGCGCGAACGGGAAGTGTCGTCGTCGAGAACGGACTCGAGGTAGCGCTGGAATACGAACGCGCGATCGGCGCGCGCAAGCAGCCGCTGCGACAGCTTGACCAGGCGTGCGAGGCCAGCGTGATAGTGATCGAGCTCGTGGCTGAAATTCTGCGCTACCAGCGACACGGTGCGCCGCGGGCCCGGGTGATTCTTCGGGTTGGCGTAACAAGCCAGACCCTTCAGCAGCACCTCGAACTCGAACAGGAGCGCGTGCTTGTCGTCGACGGCGAGCTGGTCGAACCAGCTGGTGCGCTCGGCCAGGCGCTCGGGCGAGAGCCCACGCGATTCGTACAGGAACTCGGCGTAGAAATCCCGAGCGGGCAGAGCCCCTGCGTACGACGAGAGGGGCGGTTCGGAGCGGGCCGCCATGATGGAGGGCAGGATAGGCGACCCGAACCTAGAGTTCGATCTGAATTCCGAGCTCGATGACACGGTTGGTCGGCACGCGGAAAAAGGCGGTAGCTGGACGCGCGTTGCGTGACAGGTACACGAACAGCGCGCGCCGCCAGCGGGAGAACTGGCTCTGCTTCGACGGCATCAGGGTCTCGCGCCCGAGAAAATAGCTGGTGTCGTCGCGTTGGGTTTCGACGCCGAGCTTCTTCGCGAGGACCAAGATTTCCTGGACGTTCGGGATCTGCATGAAGCCGTAGGCGGCGGTGATCTGGAAGAACCCTCGGCCCAGGTTGCGAAAGCGTGTGATGCGCTCTTCGCGGCGGATCTCCGGCTGGTGCGACGTGGCGATGGAGAGCAGCAACACCTGTTCGTGGAGAACCTTGTTGTGCTTGTAATGGTGGAGCAGCACCGGCGGCGCGCCGTCGGGGTTCGACGCCATGAAGACCGCCGTGCCGTCGACGCGGTGGGGCTTCTTGCGCTCGACGTCGGCCATGAACAGCCCGATCGGCATCGTCGCGTTCTTCACTGTTTCGTAGAGCAGAGCGCGACCGCGATGCCAGGTGAGCATGACGACCAGGATCACGGCGGCGATGGCCAGCGGAAACCAGCCGCCGTCTTCGATCTTGACCGCGTTGGCGGCGAAGAACGCCGCGTCGAGCCCGAGAAACAGGACGAGTAGCGGTCCGGCCTTCCACAGGCTCCAGCCCCAGCGATAGCGCGTGACCGCGAAAAAGAGGATGGATGTGACCATCATGGTGCCGGTGACGGCGATGCCATAGGCCGAAGCCATGTTGCTGGATGAACGAAAACCGAGCACCAGGGCCACGCACGCCACGGTGAGCAGACCGTTGATCTCGGGGATGTAAATCTGCCCTTCGGCCTCGCCCGAGGTGTGCACGATGGTAACGCGCGGAAAGTACCCGAGCTGCACCGCCTGCTGCGTCAGCGAAAACGCGCCCGAGATGAGCGCTTGCGAGGCTACGACCGTGGACAGCGTGGCGATGGCCACGAGTGGGTATACCGCGACGCCAGACACCAGGTGGAAGAACGGGTTCGACGCCGCGTCGGGATGGAGCAGCAGCATGGCTCCCTGCCCCATGTAGTTGATCAAGAGTGCAGGATACACAATGATGTACCAGGCAAACCGGATCGGCAGCGGCCCGAAGTGGCCCATGTCGGCGTACAGTGCCTCGCCCCCGGTGACGCAGAGCACGACGGATCCCAGCATCAAGAAGCCGGGCCAGCTGTGCGCTACGAAGAAGCGCGCGCCGTACAGCGGATTGATTGCCCCGAGCACTTGCGGGTTGCGGGCGATCCACGGCAGCCCGATGCCGACCAACGTGACGAACCAGACCAGCATGGTCGGGCCAAAAATGAGGCCCACCTTGGCGGTGCCGCGCTTCTGCGCGGAAAAAAGCAGGAGCAGCACCACCACGGTCAGCGGCAAGATGAACTGGTGCAGCTTGTCGGTGGTGAGCTCGAGCCCTTCGATGGCCGAGAGCACGCTGAGCGCCGGGGTGATCATGCCATCGCCGTAGAGCAAGGCCGCGCCGATGAGGGCGAACAGCGTGCAGAGCGCGAGGCCGACCGGCGGCCGCTCGCCGTGCTTCGGGCGCAGCAGCGCGAGCAGCGACAAGATACCGCCTTCGCCATGGTTGTCGGCGCGCATCACGAAGGTGAGGTACTTGACGGCGACCAGCAACGTGAGCGACCAGAACACGAGCGACAGGATCCCCAGCACGTTGGCCTGGTTCACCGCGAGATCGTGCTCCGGCAAGAAGCACTCTTTCATCGTGTAGAGGGGAGAGGTGCCGATGTCGCCGTAGACGACGCCAAGGGCGCCCAGGGAAACCTTGAGCAGCGCCGAGGTGCTCTCGATCTTCGGGGCATGGCCGTGCGCGTCCTGAAGAGTCTTCGCCATGAGGGCCGCACCTTTACCGCTATGCCGGTGCGACGGGTAAAGTAGTCTTCGCGACGTGGAAACCTCTGGCCCCCCCGCTGCTCGGATTGCGCCCCGGGCCGAGCCCCTCTCCCCCAAGCGCTCCGGGCATGCACTCCTCGGCGCGTTGCTGCTCGGCGGCGCCGCGTTCGCCAGCGCCAAGGTCGGCGGTTGGGGCAACGGCCAAGGCCGCGACGCGGCGGACTTCCGCGCCCCGCTCGTGCTCAATGCACCCGCGGCACCCGCGGCACCCGCGGGCGCGAAAGAGCTCGTGCTCTCCGACCTCAGGGGCCATGCCGTCATTCTCGATTTCTGGGCCTCGTGGTGCGGGCCATGCCGCGCCGAAGCCCCGGTGCTCCAGCGTCTGCACGAGCGCTACGCTGCAGAAGGGCTCGTGGTCGTGGGGGTGAACACGAGCGACGAAGAAGGCGCCGCCGCGCCCACCGCCCGGCACCTGAAACTCACGTTTCCAATCGTGTACGACGACGATCAGCGCGTCGCCAAGCTGTACGGAGTCACCGGCTTGCCGACCCTGGTGGTCATCTCCAAGACCGGAAAAATCGTCGCGATCCGCACGGGCACCACGTCCGAAGTTGCACTCGAAGAGCTCGTCAGAAAGGCGCTCGCTTCCCAATCATGAAAAGCTTTTTCTCCGACCAGGCCAAGACCGCGGTCAAAAACGCCATCGTCCGCGCAGAGTCCACCACCAGCGCCGAGGTGGTGGTCACGGTAAAGCCCCGTTCTTCGCACTACCGCGAATTCGACTACGTGGTGGGCGCCTTCTTCGCGCTGGCCATGCTGTGCGGGCTGATGTTTCACCCCGCCGAGCTGGACGAGAACTGGTTTCCCGTGGCGGTGATCGCCGCGTTCGCGCTCGGTGCGCTGATCAGCGCCACGTTCTGGCCGCTCAAGCGCGCTTTCATTCGCAAGGGCCGGCTCGAAGCCGAGGTGCAGAAGGCGGCGCGCGAGGCATTCGTGCGCATGGGTATCCACGGCACCAGCGGACGCACCGGCATGCTCGTCTACGTGTCTGCGTTCGAAAAACGCGCCGAGCTCGTGCTCGATCTCGGCCTCGACCCCGCCAAGCTGGGCGCCGCGTGGCCCGCCGCGCGCGCGCGCATCGAAACCAGCGCCGGCGAAGGCAACGTGGAGCAGTTTGCCCAGGCCGTGGCCGAGATCGGCAAGGCGCTCGAAGGCGTGTTGCCGCGCTCCGCGGACGACGTGAACGAGCTTCCCGACGAGGTCCATTGATGATGCCCCTGCGCCGCGCCTTGGCCTTGTTCGGCTTGCTTGCGTGCATGCTGCTCGCGGCCACGGCCACGGCGCGTCCGGGGGGCGGCCAGGGCTTCAGCGGCGGCTCCTCGCGGTCCGGTGGTAGCAGCTCCTCGCGATCCGGCGGCAGCAGCTACTCGGGCGGTGGGTACTCGGGCACCACCTACCGCTCGGGCGGCTCGGGTTCCACCAGCGTCGGCGGAGTCATCGCGACGGTGATTTTCTTCGCGCTCGTCGCGGTCGTGATCAACGTGGCCAGATCGAAGATGCAGGGGGCCGGCTGGACGGCCGGTCACGGCGTCGGCGACGCCGCGACCTTCTTCCCGCCGCCGCCGCGCGCCGTCACGCCGCGCACCTCGGCGCGCAAGGAGCTCGAACGCCTGCGCGAAGGCGATCCAGGATTTTCGCTGGTCGTCTTCGACGACTTCGTCACGGCGCTCTACACCGAGATCTTGCTGGCCCGCGGCCACGGGCACCTAGACAGGTTCTCGGCCTACCTCGGCCCGGGCGCCGCGCAGTGGCTGGCGCAGCGCCCACTGGATGGCCTCACGCACGTGCTCGTGGGTGCGCTTTCCTTGCAGGCTGCACGCGGTGTGGAACAGGGCTCGCCGCGCGTCGCCGTCGAGGTCGACATCGAGTCGAATCTCTCCAAGCGCAACCCGCAGACCGGCCAAGAGCAGGCCTTGTACGTCAAAGAACGTTGGACGCTCGGGCGCGCCAAGACCGCGAAAAGCCGAACCCCAGACAAGTCCCGCGTATTCACCTGCCCGAGCTGCGGCGCGCCGCTCACCGAGATCTTCGGCGGCACGTGCCGACACTGCCGCCAGAACGTGGCGTCGGGCGCCTTCGACTGGGTGGTCGAGAGCATCTTCGTGGAGACCACCGAAGCGCGTGGACCGATGCTCACCGGCAACACCGCAGAGTCCGGCAACGACTCGCCCACGGTGTTCGATCCCAACGTGCAGTCTGCCTTCGCGGCCCTCCAGCAAAAGGATCCGGCCCTCGAATGGAGTGCGCTCACGGCGCGCATGAACATGATCTACATGACGTTCCAGCGTGCCTGGGCCGGGCGCGATCTGGCCACCATGAGGCCGTTTTTGTCCGACGCGCTGTTCACCACGCAAAGCTTCTGGGTCAGCGAATACCTGCGTCAGGGTCTGCAAAACATCACCGAGAACGCACAGCTGCACAGCGTAGAGCTTTCGCGCGTCAGTACCGACGCATTCTTCGACGCGATCACCGTGCGCATCTGGGCGTCGTCGCTCGACTTCACCGTCGCCGACCAAGGCGGCAAAGTCGTGTCGGGCAACCGCTCCACGCCGCGCCGCTACACCGAGTACTGGACTTTCATCCGCTCCAGCCGCGCCAAGGGGCCCCCGAAGACCGACGCCGCCTGCCCGCGCTGCGGTGCTCCGCTCGCCGTAAATATGGGTGGACAGTGCACGTACTGCCAGAGCAAGGTCACCACCGGCGACTTCGACTGGGTGCTCTCCCGCATCGAACAAGACGACGTCTACGCAGGCTGACGTGTCCATCGTCCTCGGCTGGGCCGTCGTCACCTTAATTCTCTTGGCCGGGGCCATCCCGATCGGGCATCGGCTGTTTCGGGGCCGTCGCGCCGGCCATGCGTCGCGTCCGATCGACGTGCATCTGGCGCTCGGCCTCGGCGTCAGTGCGCTCGCATTTTTCCACGTCATCGCATCGATCCCGGAGCTCGGGGAGCCCGCGGTGGTCGAAGGCGGCATGGCGGCTCTGGCGCCTGGGGTACTCGCGTTCTTCGTGCTGGTCGCCCACACGGGGGTCGGCCTGCAGTTGCGCCAGAACAAGCTGCGCGAACGCTCCAGCCGGCGGCGGCTCCACCAGGTCACGGCGGCCACCATCGTCGCTTTCGTTGCCCTGCACGTGGTCATGCTGCGGCGCTAGCGAAGCACACGCGTTTCGCGGAACGGGCGCGGGTTCAGACGAACGGACGGCAGAGCGTGTGCACGATGCGGCGCCCGCCCGGCAGCGGGGAGGCCATCAGCTCGCCGAGATCCCAGAAATCGAGGTGCTCGGTGACGCGACCGCCGCTCGCGACGAAGCGCGAAACGCCCTCGACCTTGAGCTCGGGGCCAAATACGGGCTTCATGGTCATGACCCAGTGCAGGTAAAACCGCTCGTCGTCACCAGAGACGTCGGTAACCTCGAAGCGTAGCGAGCGCGCCTTTTTTGCCAGGTTGCGGTTCACCTGGACGAACTTGTCGCGCCCCCGGCATTCTTGCATGGGATCCCGAAACAGGACATCGCTCGCATAGAGCTCTTCGACGGCAGCTTCGAACGGTGCGAGGTCATGGATGTCCACGGAACCAAGCAGTTGCGCGATCTTCGTGCGGAGGTGTCGTTCGGCCATGGGCAGCTGCATAACCAGCGCATCGCGCTGCGTCAGGGTGGCGCGCCGTGATCCTCGCCTTATCCAGAAAGAGTCCCCCGAAAGAGGTCGCCACATGTCCGACAAGAAGCCAGGTTTCGTTCCTACACCCGCCACGCTGCGTCACGAACGCGAGGCCGAGCTCGGCGTAGCCGGCGCCGTCGCGGGCGCTGCCCTCGGTGCCGTGGCCGGCCCGCCGGGGATCGCGGTCGGCGCCATCGTGGGCGGGATCGCCGGCGTCGTCGCGGGTGTTGCGGCGGCGCATGGTGGCGAGGGCGCCGCGCAACACGAAGAAGAGCTCGACGAAGCGATCGGACTCCACGGCGAAGGTCTCGGCGCACCTAGGTTGAAGCATCCGCCTGCGCGGGTCGGCGCTTATTCCTCGGGCTCCGCGGGTGGCGCAGCGGTGTCCAACAGCGACGCGGTTCCGGCCGAAGGTCCCCTGTCCGGTCCTTCGGACGATTGATCGCGCCACGCGGGCAAGAGCAGGCGGCCGTCGGCGCGAAAACGCACTCCGAAGGTGCGCTCCGCGAGGTCGGGGGTCCAGACCTCTTCGACTTGCCCCTGCGCGAGAAGCTTGCCGTTTCGGAGCAGCATCATGTGCGTTGCGGCACGCGGGAGAAAAAACAGATCGTGCGCCACCACCAGCACCAGCAGGCCGCGCTCGGCGGCCAGCTCGATCAGCGTGTCGAGCACGCGGGCCTGCTGACCGAAGTCCAGATGGCCGTACGGCTCGTCGAGTAGCCAGATGCGTGCGTCTTGCACCAAAATGCGCGCAAAATGCATGCGTTGCCGCTCGCCGCCAGAAAGGGTCGAGGGCGACCGATTCCGCAGATCCCACAGATCGAGGCGCTCGAGGGCGGCGCGCACCGCGCCAGAATCCTGGGCCGACACGCCCGCGAAGGCCGAACGGTACGGACCGCGCCCGAGCAGCACGGTGTCGCCCACGCTGAGGGTGGCTGGCGTTTCGGGA
>JAYUXI010000297.1:0-9998 GCA_043753085.1 Myxococcales bacterium
GACGCCATCGCCAAGCTCAGTGCAAACTACATCGACAACTTGAAGGCTTACACCCTCAAGGAGAAGGTGAAAAACCGGTACACCGGCCAGGACGAAGAGCCCGACGAGCGCTTGATGCGGTCCATCGAAGAGAAGATCGACATCCCGGACGGCGGCAAGGAAGACTTCCGCCGCTACGTGATGAACTTCATCGGCGCCCTCGCCGTCGAAGGAAAAAAATTCGAGTGGAACACCAACGACCGCCTGCGGCGCGCGCTCGAGCTGAAGCTCTTCGAGGATCAGAAGGACTCGATCAAGCTGCGCACTTTGGTGGCCCAGGTGGTCGACAAGGAAACCCAGGAGAAGATCGACATCGTCAAGGCAAGGCTCATCAAGAACTTTGGCTACAACGAAGTGTCCGCCACCGACGTGCTCAACTACGTGGCGTCCATCTTCGCCCGCGGCGACGTGAAAGAGTAGCCGTGAGCCTGAAATCCATGCTTTTCGAGCGCGGCATGCAACTGCTGCAAGATCCACGCTTTTCCAAGGTCGCGGCAGATCCGCGGGTGATGCGCGCGGTGATGCAGGCGATGGCGGTGCCCGGCATGGTGCAGCAGTTCACCAGCGATCAGATCGCGAGCCTGGCCAAGAAGCTGAATCTGGCTTCGGAGGAAGAAGTGGCCCAGCTGCGCCGTACGGTACGCCGGCTCGAAGAAGATCTGGCGCGGAAGTCGCGCCGGGACTGAGCCGGAAGGTATTGCATCCACGCCTTTGACCCGCGGAGATCGCTTCGGATATGGTCGCGGTGCATCCATTCGCGCCGTCGCCGCCAGGGGTACCTCAATGACTTACGACTCCAAGACTCGTGCTTCCCTTCCGTCACGCTCCACCGTGGCTGCGACCGCGCTGGCGCTGGCCGCGCTTGCATTCCAAAGCGCCGCTTTCGCTCAGACCAAAGCCGTGGACGCAGACGAGCCCGCCGCCACGACGACGAAGTCGCCCGCCGCCCCCAAGCCGTTGCCGACCGTCGACCCGCCCAAGGGGCACGGCGATCCCCTGCTCGAAAAACACGACCATTGGTACCTGTGGGTTGGCGCCGGATACCAGGGCACCGTGTTGCCCGCGTTTTTGCTCGGCGCCTTCGTCACGGGCGCGCCCACCACGTACTTGAGCACGTTCAAACTCTCCGCGGACTTCCGCAAGAACGGCTTCTCGGTCGTGCCGTCGCTCTCGTTCTCCGAGTACGGCACCGGCGACGTGCTGTTCCTGCAGCGCGGCAAGAACGAAGCGGTCAACGGCAACTGGTCGGTCGTCAACTCGAACATCAAGTCGATCAATGCGCAGGTCGACCTGCTGTGGAGCACCAAGGTGCACCGCATGGTCGACATCGAATACGGCCTCGGCGTGGGCGTCGGCGCCACCTTCGGCGGTCTTCTGCTCAACTGGGTCTACGGCGACGACCAAGGCAAGTACGTCTCGGACTCAGGCCGGCGCTTTTCGGCGTGTACCAGCAACGTGAATCCCCCCAACACCAACGGCTGCAACGCCCGCGACCACTCCAATTCGGACGTCGATCGGGTGGACAACTACAAGGAGCGGAGCTGGTTCAACGGCGGCTCCAAGCCGAGCTTCTTGCCGATCCTCACCCCGGAGATCGGCGTGCGGATCAAGCCGCACCAGAACTTCATGACCCGCGTGGGCCTCGGCTGGGGCCTGTACGGTCCGTGGTTCGGCCTCAGCGGCTACTACGGGTTCGACAAGCCGATCGGCCGCTCCGGCCCGCCCCGCGCGCCACGCGGCAGCGAGGAAGAAGTCGTCGAGACCAGCGAGTGATCTCGCGGTGGTAGCGGCTTCCGATTTTCCGCGTCGGTACGAACCCATCCGCCGGCTTGGAAAAGGCGGCAGCGGCGAGGTGTGGGAGGTGCGGGATCGCGCCACTGGCCAAGCGCTCGCGTTGAAGCTGCTCGCGCCCTCGGCCGACCGCGGCGAGATCCTCGGCCTCGTGCGCGAGGCCAGCGCGCTCACTGGCCTGGAAGGCCTCGGCCTGCCGAGGGTGCTGCGCTACGCCGTGCTCAAGCGCACCCAACAGACCTTCATCGTGCGCGAGCTGATCACCGGCTCGAGCCTGCGCGATCTGTTGGAGCAAGGCGGCTCCGATCCCGCCGCCCTCGTGCGCGCACTGGCCGACGCGTCGGTGCAGCTGGCCGAAGTGCACCGCGCCGGGCTTCTGCATGGCGACATCAAGCCGGGAAACGTCGTCGTCGACGAGGCGGGCAGTGGGCGCCTGGTCGACCTCGGGCTTTCGGCGCCGTTCCTCGATGCCGGCACTGCGGCCCTCGGCCTTACGCCGGACTACGCCGCTCCCGAGCTGCTCACTGGCGCGCGCATGCTCACCGTCCGCTCCGAGATCTACTCGCTCGGCGCCTCGCTCGCCGAGCTCATCGAATCGATGCCAGCCGGAACCGTACGGGAGGCGCTGTCCGGAATCGCCAAGCGCGCCACGCGCCACGCGCCAGAAGAGCGCCACCCGAGCGTCGACGAATTCGCACGCGCCTTGTCCGCCGCGCTCGGCCCCGGCGCCGAACGCAAAAGCGAGCTGCGGGGCGTGCGCCTGTGGCCCGTACTCGGCATCGAGGCGTTCTCCCGCCAGCTTTTCGATCGCGTCGCCGCCCTCGAGCTCGGCGACACCCTGCGTCTTTCGGGACCGCCGGGCTCCGGCCGGTCGACGTTGCTGCGGCGCCTCGCCTGGACCCTCGGCGCTTCGGGCCACGAGGTCGCATGGCTCGAATCTGCCGACGACGCCCTGCTCGACCTCGAGCTCGGCAGCGACCTCGGCGCCAACGCCTTCGTCCTGATCGACGCCGACGACAACGCCGACTTCACCGCCCGTGCCATCGCGCGCGCCGGATCACGGCGCATCGTGCGGGTGATCCGAGGCGACGCCCCCGGCGCCGGCACGTTGCTCGTGCCCGCGCTCGACACCGCGAGCGCCGAGCGGCTGGTGCGGCTCGCGCTCCCGTCGTTGTCGGCTACGGCTGCCGTCCGAATCCTCGCACGCGCGGGCCAGCGTCCGGGGCCCTTGCGCATTCTCGCGGCGCGATTGGCCACCCACACCGTGGTGTCCGCCGAGGAGCTCGAAGCACTGCTCGAGACCGAACCCGACGCGGCGGCGCACGCTACCCTCGAGGCCCTCGAAGCCGCGGTCGTGCGCGGGCGTTTTGCCGAGGCACGCCGGCTCGCGGACGATCTCGCGCCCAGCAGCGAAGGCGATCGCTTCGAGTACCACGCAGCCCTCGCGAAGATCGCCACGGCCATGGGCGAGTTCGCCGGCGCAGAGACGGCGCTGGAACACGCCGCGACGCGCGCCGAGACCCCGGAGCGCGCACTCGTCGTGCGTCTGCTCGGCGCACGGCTGTCGCTCCGCCGCGGCGACAGCGAGCACGCGCGCCGCGAGGCAGAAGCCGTGGCCCAGAGCGCCGGTGGCGATCTCGCGTCGGACGCAGAAGCGGTGGCCGGAATGGCGTCCGTGCTCCTGGGCGACGTGGCGCGGGCGAACACGGCGCTGGAACGCGCCGCCATGCTCGCCGAGAGCGCGCGCGCCAAGGCCATCGCAAAGGGCTCGCTGGCCATCGCTCAAGAACGCAGCGGCAAGGACGGCGCCGCCAAGAAAACCTACGCCGAAGCGCTCGAATGGGCGGAACGCGCCGAAGACGCGTGGACCACCACCACCACGCACACCAACTTCGCGGGCCTGCTGCGCAAGCTCGGCGATCTGGCGGGCGCCAGCCGCAGCCTCGAAGCCGGCATCGACATGGGCCAACGCGCGGGCGCCACGCTGCTCGTCGAGCTTTCGCGAATCAACCTGCTCAGTCTCGACTTGTATCTCGGTCGGTACGCCCGCGCCGAAGAGCTCGTCACCACCCTGGGGGCGCAGGAAACATCTCTCTCGGCCGTGTCCCGCGCCCAGCTGCTCGGTCTGCGCGCCGAGCACGCGGAGCGCAAAGCGCAGTTCGACGGCGCGCTTTCCTTGTATGATGCATGCAGCAAGGCCTACCGAGCACTCGGCCGAATGGCCGACGCAGCCGAGAGCGAGCTCACCGCCCTGCTGGTGCGCGCGCGCGTCGCGCCCCGATCCGCCGCCGACCATCTGGTCGCCTACCGCGCGCTGGTCACGGCCGACCGGCCCGCCTGGTTCGACGAGCACGAAGCGCTCGCCGCCTGGGTGCTCGGCGTACTTTCGTTCGAGGCGGGCCAGGAGCTCGAGGCGAAGTCCGCCCTCGACCGCGCCATCGACGTCGCCCAGCGGCAGAAGCAACCGGAAGTGGAATGGCAAGCGCGCGAGTGGCGCGCACGTCACTTCGAGCAGCAAGGTGCGCACGGCATGGCCCGCAGCGATCTCGACGCGGCGCTGCTCTTGCTCGAGCAAACCGCCACCGCCCTGCCCCGCGACCTGCGCGAGGTCTTCTGGAACGACCCACGGCGGCGCTCGCTGCGTGTGCGCAACCAGGCCGGTCACGGTGACACGTTGTCGGTGTCGGTCGCCGAGAGCGTGCTGCCCAAGCTGACGCGCGCCCGTCTCGACTCGCCGTCGCGTCACTTCGCCGCCAGCCTTGGCGCCGACGAGCGACTGCTCCGCGTGCTCGAAATCACTCGCGAGCTTGCCCGCGAACGCGATCTGGACCGCGTGCTCGCCCGCGTCGTCGAGCACGCCATCGCACTGGCGCAGGCCGAGCGCGGCGCCATCTTGCTCCTCGACGAGGACGGCACACTGGCCATTCACACGTCGAAGAATGCGCGCGGTGTGGAAGGCGATTCGCGAGCATTCTCGCGCAGCGTCGCCACGTTGGCCATCGAGCAAGGCGAGCCCGTCGTCACCGACAGTGCCACCAGCGATCCGCGCTTCGGCGGCGCCCAGAGCGTGCAGGCAAGCGCGCTGCAGAGCGTGCTTTGCGTGCCCATTCACGGCGCGCCGCCCGCCAACCAGGCGATCGGTGCACTGTACCTGGAAGCCAAACGCGCCACCCCTCGTGCGGCGCTCGAGCTCGCCACCATCACTGCCTTCGCCGACCAAGCCGCCATCGCCATCGACAACGCGCGTCTCTGGCGCGAGGCCGAGGCGCGCGAGCTGGAGCTCTCGCAGCAGCGCACCGAGCTCGAGAAAGCCAAAGAGCGCCTCGCCGACGTGCTCGAGCGCCGCACCGAGCAGTTGCAAACTGCACGCAAAGACTTGCGACAAGTGCGCCGCGGCATGGAAGCGCACTTTGGCTACCAGGGGCTGGTCGGTACCAGCCCGGCCATGAAGCGCGTGTATTCCTTCATCGAGCAGGTGAAGGACACCGACATTCCCGTGCTGATCCTCGGCGAGAGCGGCACCGGCAAAGAGGTGGTCGCGCGCGCACTGCACCAGGCCAGCACCCGGGCCAGCGCGCCCTTCATCGGCATCAACTGCGGCGCGATCCCGGCAAACCTGCTCGAGAGCGAGCTGTTCGGACACGTCCGCGGCGCCTTTACCGGCGCCGATCGGGAGCGCGGCGGGCTACTCCGCGACGCCAAAGAAGGCACCGTCCTCCTCGACGAGATCGGCGAGATGCCGCTCGCGATGCAGGCCAGCATCTTGCGCGTGCTGCAGGAAAAACTGGTGCGACCGCTCGGCGGCACCAGCGAGCTGCCGGTGGCCGCGCGCATCATCGCCGCCACCAATCGCAATCTGGAAGAGATGGTGCAGGCCCGCACCTTCCGCGAGGATCTGTACTACCGCATCCACGTGGCCACGCTCGTGCTGCCCTCGCTGCGGGACCGCCGCGAAGACATCCCGATGCTGGTCGATCACATGCTCACGCGGTTCGCCGCGCGCTACCGGCGCGACAAGAAACCAGTCGAACGCCAGGCGCTGCGCGCCCTCGTCGAGCACCCGTGGCCTGGCAACGTACGCCAGCTGGAGCACGTGCTTCTGTCGGCGTGGCTCATGGGCGACGAAGACGAGATCCGCCTCGAAGACCTCGGCCTCTCGAGCGCGCGCGGTTTCGCCACGTCCAAGGCGCCGAGTGCCCCGGCTGCGCGCGCCAATCCGCGGCCGGATGGCGACGACGACGACGAACGCGAGCGCATTCTGCAGGCGCTCGCGCGCGAAAACGGCAACCGCGTGAAGGCGGCCGAGACGATGGGCATACCGCGGCGTACGTTCTACCGACGGCTGAAGCAATACGGGTTGCTCGATTGACGCGCGCCTTTAGGCTCCCTCTCGCGCTGCTTCTCGTCGCGTCTCCGGCTCGCGCTGACGTGCAAGCGCGCGCAAAGCTCGTTTACGACGCCGCGCGGGGGCCCCGCAGCTGTCCCACCGAAGCCGAGCTTCGCGCAGCGGTCGGTGCCCGCCTCGGCTACGATCCGTTCGTCGATCCTGCGAGCAGCACGGACGTCTCCGTGCGCGTCGAGTCGCGCGGCCGGGCGGCGGTGGGCCTGCTGGAGATCCGCGGTCCACGTCCGGGCACGCGCGAGATCGCTTCCCCAGGCGGAGACTGCCGCGAGGTGGTCGACGCGCTCGCCACCGCCATCGCCATCAGCCTCGATCCAGCCAGCCTTACCCGCCCCGCAGCCCCCGTGCCGCTGCCGCCTCCGCCGCCGTTGCCGCCCCCGCCGCCCCAGCTAGCGCCCCCGCCACCGGCGCCCGAGCCGGTGCGCGCTACTGCACCCGATCCGATCGCGCCCATACCCACTGAACGCGTGCACCCGGCCCTCGGCGCCTCCGCAGCCGTGTGGATCGGTGAGCTGCCCAGCGTCGCTCCAGGGGTCGACGTGTGGGCAGGGGCAAGGTTCCGGTTCGTCCAGGTCGCCGCCGAAGGCTCGTTCGCGGCGGCCGGAATGCGCACCGCCGCCGGCGAGGTGCACTCTTCGCTGCTCGGCGCCGCGTTGGTACCGTGTGCATCCTACAAGTTATTTTTCGGGTGCCTGATCGCCCGCCTCGGCGCTTTCCGCGCCGAGGGGAGGGGCGTGACACTCCCCGAGCGGGCGAGCACCGTGTACGCGGCGGTGGCCGCCCGCGCCGGCGTGGAGCTGCCTGTCTACGCCGCGCTGAGCGTGCGAGCGTACGGCGAGCTGAACGTGCCGATGACCCGGGTCGGCCTGGAGCTCGATGGCGCCGAAGTATGGGCCACCCCTACCTTGGCTGCGCGCTTCGGGCTCGGCGCGGGACTGAGGTTTTGAGTGACGGAACCAGGTGCTTCGTCCCAAACCCAGGCAGGTGCTTTCCATTCGATTTACCGCAGCGAGATTGCCTGGATGCTACACACGTTGCGTCGCCTCGGCGTGGCTCCAGCCGACCTCGAAGACGTGGCGCACGACGTGTTCGTGGCGGTGCATCGACAACTCCCGCAGTACGATCCGGTGAGGCCGTTGCGCCCTTGGCTCTTCGCCTTCGCCTACCGGATGGCCAAGGATCATCGTGCGCTCGCCCGGCACCGCCACGAATCTCCGGCCCCAATCGAGCAGGCAGCCGATCCCGCCGCCACCGCCGACGAGCGTCTCGACGCCAAACGCTTGCGCGAGCTGCTACTCCGGGTGCTCGCCGAGCTCGACTTCGACAAGCGTAGCATCGTGGTGATGCACGACGTCGAGGGCATGCCGGTGCCCGCCATCGCCGCGCTGCTCGGCGTACCCGTGAACACGGCGTACTCGCGCCTCCGCCTTGCGCGCGCGGAGTTCGAGCGTCACCTTGAGCGCCTGGGAGGACGACCGTGACCGATCCGCTCGAACCACCCAGCCCACTCGCCGGCCGCATGTTCGAGGCCGAGCGCGCGCGCCCCGCCGCAGGCGCCGACGAAGCCGCCCGCATCTTGGCTCGCGTCGGAGCGACCGTGGGCGTGGCCTCGCTCGCAGCCACGGCGGCGCACGCTGGCAGCGCGGCGAAGCTCGGTCTGACGGCGAAAGCCGCCCCATGGCTCGTCTTGGCGTTTGCGGCAGGCAGCGGCGCGGGCGCTGCCCTGCACGCCGTAGCCACACGTCCGCCGCCAGCAGCTGCTTTGCCCACCCCCGCGCCGACGCCAACGCCAACTCCAACGGCCGAGCCCGTTGTCCCCGCGCTTCCTCCCTTGTTGCCCTCGCGCGTCGAGCCCGCGCCGCCCTCGCGCGTCGAGCCCGCGCCGCCCTCGCCCGTCTCGCCCTTGCCCGACGCGAGCCTCGCCGCCGAACGTGCCCTCATCGACCGCGCGCGCACCGCTCTCACACGCGACCTGCCTACCACCGCCCTCGACGCGCTGGACGAGCACGCCAAGGTCCACCCCCGGGGCCGGCTCGCCGAGGAACGGGAAGCGCTTGCCATTCAGGCTTTGTCGGCGCTGCACCGTCCGGACAGCGCTGCCCGCCGCGCCGCCGCGTTCCGTCGCACCCATCCGCAGAGCGTGTTCTTGCCAGCAATCGACCTGGCGGTGGGCCCCGCCAAAAAAATCGACGGCGGCCCGTGACGGGTTTGGGTCGGGCGCCCAAAACGGTGGGTAGAGTGATGCATGGCGGACGGTGCTCGTCCCTACTCAGGAGTACTTTTTATGACGCAAAATTCATGGCAGCCGAAGCTCGGCGTACTGTTGGCGACCCTCCTGCTCGCGGCCGCGGCGAACGCGTGCAGCAGCGATCCAGACACGAGCTCGGGCGACGACGACGACGACGGCCAAAGCAGCAGCGGGTCAGGCCAGACCGGCTCCAGCGGGGCATCGTCCACGATCACGACGGCGGAGTGTACGTCCCGCTGCAAGATCCGTGTCGAGGCATGTCAGGTGCCGGCGGCGCAGCAGGATTCCACCTGCAAGACGCTCTGCGGCGGCACGCTCAACGACGACCAGCTCACGTGCATCGAAGCGTTGCCGTGCAGCAGCGACCAGACTGATATCCAAGACTGCGTCGACGCGAATCCAGGCGCGTCGTCGAGCAGTGGTGGCAGCAGCGGCGGCGGCGCAGCGCCCACGAGCGGCGACTCATGCAAGTGCAACGGCTCGACATGTCTTGGCACCAGCAGGGAGTACTGCGCTGGCATCGGCAAAGATCCCGAGCTGTACTGTGTGATGCTCAGCCGCGAATCGGGCACGTGCGCGGCGCGCTGCAAAGACGAGAACGACGACAGCTGCCCGAGTGGAACTTCGTGCTCCGATGCGGGCAAGGATCCCGTCACGACCGGGGACTTCGGCTTTTATTGCCTCTGATCACCCCATCCTGGCTGGAGACGAGAACGCCGCCACCGCAGACCACCCGGCTGTGCAGCCACGCCGCAGGTGGTGGCGGCCCGGCCGGAGCTACGCGGTCAACGCAGCGCGCCGGGCGCTTGCCTTTGGCAGCGATTCGTCGTCGGGCGGCCCCTATGCAGATCGTTTCGTCCCTGCTCGCGTCCACCGTGCTGCTTCTCGCTGCCTGCGAGAAGCAGCTGGATCTCGGCCGCAACGTGCGCCCGGACGGCGGCGTCGGGTCGGCCAGTAACGACGACGCGGGCAGCGCGACGTACACGTGCGAGAGCGTGTGCGCGCGGCTGGTCGCGTGCGCCGGCGTCGAGGCCGACGAGCAGGCGCGCTGCGTCTCGACCTGCGGCGCCGGCTCCACTGCCGGAGATCGCGCGTGCGTGATGAACGCTCCCTGCGCTGCTATCGCGGAGACATGCGGCTTGCCCACCACCGACGAGCCCGGTAGCGACGGCGGCGCGGACGACTTCTCCATTCAGGTCTGCGAGAACTCGTGCGACAACGCGCGCCTTCAGACCTGCATCGACGCCACGGCGCACGCCGACTGCCGTGCCCGTTGCACCAGCTCCGCCAGCGCAGCGCGCGAAGCGTTCACGGCGTGTCAGCAAACAGGCGGCCTGTGCGACGCGATCGCCGACTGCTACGCCGCGTTCGCAAACTGATCGTTGCCCCGTCCGCGAAAGCCTGCGGTATCTTCCCGGGTCATGAAAACGCGCGCGGCAGTCGCCTGGGAAGCTGGCAAACCACTCGTCGTCGAAGAGGTCGATCTCGAAGGCCCCAAAGCCGGTGAGGTGCTCGTGG
>JAYUXI010000298.1:0-1567 GCA_043753085.1 Myxococcales bacterium
CTTCGCGTGCTCTTCGCGTGCCCGAGGATTCCACGGTTGCACCCACACGGGAGCCCCGTATCCTCGGACCATGAGCGGAGACGACAAGCAAGCTCCCGACACTGCCGCCGCACGCTACGAAACCTACCTGCGCACTCGCCCGAAGCAGTCGCGTTCGCGCGGCGTGGTCGATGCCATCCTCACCGCCACGCGGGAGGCGCTGTCGCGGGGCGAGCGCGAAGACCGCCTCACCCTGCAATGGGTGGCCGAGCGCGCGGGCGTTGGCATCGGCTCGCTGTACGACTACTTCGGCGATCGCGCGAGCGTGCTTGCCGGGCTCACCGCAAAGCTCACCGACGACAACCTGCGCGAGCTCGAGGCCGAGCTGGCCAAGGTGCAATCGATGCCGATCGAGCCAGCGCTGCGGCACCTGATCGACGTGATCTTCGACAAATACGTGCCGCATCCCACGCTGCTGCGCGCCGTGCTGCGCGTAGCGCACCGGCTCGACATGATGCCCATGCTCGCGGAAAATCAGACGCTGTTCTCGCGCACGCTGGCCGCCGGCCTGGCACGGCGCAAGGACGTGGCGCTGAAGGACGCCGAGCTCACCGCCTGGATCATGACCCAGTCCACCATGGGCGTCGTGCACACCATGATCTGGTCAGCCACGCCGGCATTCGCACAGGAGCAGATCAAGGCCGAGCTGGTGCGCATGCTGCTCGCCTTTCTGCAGGCATGAGCGGCGCGCGGCCACGGTGCGGGATTTGCCTCGCATGCCGCACCGTGCTGGCAGAGGGCGAGGCGTGCCCCGGGGGCCGGGCACACCAGACCGTGTCGCTCGCGCAGCCGGCCGGTCGCCTGCGCCTCGACGACGAGGTGTGGGGTCCTGACTCGCGCGCGCGTCAAACGCGCCAGGCGGCCAAGGCCGGTGCGGGGGGCGCGGGCATCGGCGGCTTCTTCGAGGGCTGCAGCGGCTGCGACGTAGGCGCTGCCGATCTGGGCGGTGAGGCGTTTCTCGCCGTGCTCGCCGTCGTGGTGGCGGCTGGAATCGCCATCCTGGCGTTCTTCGCGATCCGGGCGCTGGTGCACTGGATCCGGGAGAAGCTCGAGCGTCCCAAGCCGCATGGCGCGTTCGCTCGGGCGCCGCGAGCGCCGTCGCCGGTCGTGGCCGCCAGCGGCGTCGTCCGCGGCGGCACGCCGATGGCGCTGCCTTGGGCCGCAGGAAGCGTGTTCGGATACGCGATGCTGCTGTACGAGGCGCGCACTTTCGGTGGTGGCGCCATGCTACGCGACGCCGCCACCGCCGGCTTCGAGGTCGACCTCGACGACGGGCGGGTACTGCGTGTGCCCGCTGGCCGCATCCAGGTGGTGGGCCCTCTCCCACGGGTCCATGCAGAGCGCACGCGTCTCGAAGGGGTGCTTGGCCAGATCGCGCCCGGTGCGCCCGGAGCTCCGGAGCTGTTCCCGTTCGACCGGGTCAAGGGCCAAACCATCGGACCAGGCGATCGCATCGAGCTTCTCGGCGAGGTCCAGCACGCGGCGGACGCCAGCTCGAGCGGCGGCTATCGTGCGCACGCGGGCGTGC
>JAYUXI010000299.1:0-9972 GCA_043753085.1 Myxococcales bacterium
CCGACGCCTTGACCGCCGGCGCGCGGCGCACCGCATGGCCCCGGATTTTCGAGCTCGATGGCGAAGCCAGTGCCCAGTGGTCGTGCTGTCAGCGTGACCGGGCCACGGTGACCGGCAGCCGGACCATGTTTGATTGCGTTCTCGGCCAGGCCCAGCAACAAGAGCGGTGGCACGTCCAGCTTTGCCAGCGACTCGGGGACCCCGATCTCGTAGGTGAAGGCACGTGGATCGCGGATGCGATGCAGCTCCCAGAGGCCTCGCACCAGCTCCACTTCCCGCGCCAAGCTCCACTGCCTCGTTTGGTCGATGCCTTCCATGATCGAACGCAGCAGCGCCGAGAGACGCAACACGGCTTCTTCGGCCACCTTGCCATCTTCGCGACACCACTCGGCGATGGCGTTGAGCGTGTTGAACAGGAAATGCGGGTCGAGATGGTTCGCGACGGCCAGAAGGCGCGCGCGTTCCGCGTCCTCGTTCGCCAGTACCACGCGCGTGCGCTCGTGCGCCAATCGCAGCTCGAAATCGATGTCACGGCCCAGCCCCCAACCGCCCACCCAGAACAGCGCCACGCAGGCTGCCAACGACGGCCGGTGCGTCAGGAACGTTGCCGGCATGTCGAGCAGACGTGGCAGCGACGAGCCCACGCCGCTGACGATGCCTGCTCCCAAAAGCGCGTAGATGCCGAGCCGAAAAAGCGAGTCCTTGGTTTTCTCTTCGCCCGTGGGAAACAGATACCGCCACGTGGCCGGCGCCACGAGCACGAAGCAGAAACACAAGAGCACGCCCAAAGGCAGCGCCAGCGGATGCCTGCTGTTGCGCCACTGCATGTACAATACAGGTGTCATCACGACCACGACAGGCAAGGCGCGGCGGGGCTGGGCTAGGGCACGAAGAGTTTCTCGGAGCACGGGGTGATCGCAAATGGCAACGGGGGGCGGTACGAGGGGCCCATGAGTCTGGCCGACGCACGCACCACCATCGACGCTCTCGACGATGAGATCTTACGCCTCTTGAACGAACGTGCACGCGTCGTGGCCGACGTGGCCTGCGCGAAGCGCACCCAGAGCTTGCCTACCTACGACCCAGAGCGCGAGCGCCAGGTGCTGGAGAGGCTCGCCGGCAAGGCCGGAAAGTTCCCTGCCGACGCCATCGTGGCCGTGTACCGCGAAGTGATGAGTGCATGCCTGGCGCTGCAGGCGCCGGTGGGCGTCGCGTTTCTCGGTCCGGAAGGAACGTTTTCGCACGCCGCCGCGCGGGCGCGGTTCGGATTGGCGGCCCGCTACACCGAACAAGCCACGCTCTCCGGAGTCTTCGACGCCGTGGCCCGCGGCACCACCGCGTACGGCGTCGTGCCGATCGAGAACTCCACCGAAGGCTCCGTTTCGGAAGCTCTCGATGCGCTCTTGCAAGGCGACGTGGTCGTCACCGCCGAATTCGAATTCGACGTCTCGCACGCGCTGCTCTCGCAGGCGGCCGGCCTGTCTGCCATCCACACCGTGTATTCGCATCCGCAGGCGCTCGGGCAGTGCCGCGCGTGGCTGGCCGCCCACCTGCCGCACGCGACCGTTGCGCAGTCGACCTCCACCGCCGCAGCGGTCCGCGAGGCCAAGAGTGATCCCAGCGCCGCCGCACTGGCCAGTCGTCTGGCCGGTGAGCTGTACGGGGTGCCGGTCCTGCAGGCAGGCGTGAACGATCGCGACGACAACCGCACCCGCTTCGTGTTGCTCGCGCCCGAAGGAACCGTGTCGGTGCCAACCGGCCACGACAAGACGACGCTCGCCTTCAGCATCCGAGATGGCCGCGGCGCGCTGTGGCAGGTGCTCAAGCTGTTCGACGAGGAAGCGATCAACATCACTCGCATCCACTCCCGCCCCAGTCGGCAGAAAGCCTGGGACTACGTGTTTTTCGTCGACATCGAGGGGCATGTGCAGGACGAAAACGTGAAGCGCGCCGCGGCCATGCTGGAGACGGCGTGCCCGATGGTGCAGCGTCTCGGCAGCTACGCGCGCGTCTGAGCCGCCGCGCTTCTCGCGCGCTCTCGAACGAAACGCAAGGCGACTGCAACACCGTGCCGTCCGGTTCGCTTCTGCGGGGCGCTGGCGTCGATCGTGCGGCTGCCCGTGGCCGCCGTCGTGTGGGCCTCGACGTGCTCGTCCTTGCCCGGCATGTCGATGCGGGTGGTGCCGGCTGGGTCGATGACGAAGGCGCGGGTCTTGGCGGTTGGATGGATCCAGCGAGCTCGCGGGGGCAGGCGCCGGATCGGACTACGTTTGGCGATCTGCGGGAGGCGGTTTCAATCTCTTTGACAGACGCCCACGGTCGCATCCGAAAACCGTACGCACTCTGTCTCTGGCGGGCACTCTTCGCTCTGCGCGCAAAGCATGGCGTGAGGCAGGGTGGCGCCCTCGCGCAGGCTTTCCTCCAGGTCGCGCGTGTGGGCAACGAAGAGAGCGTCGAGCTTGTCGTCGCGAAGCTTTTTCTGCGCCACGAACGGCGGCAGCTCCTCGCGTTCTCGCTCGATGCCCTCGCGCTCGGCGTTGTCGGCGCGGAGAAATGCGGCCCGGGCGCGCTGCTCGGCCAAGGCCGCAGCGGTGCGCAGGACGTCGAGCTCGAGAGCCCGCAGATCCCGGCAGCGCGGACCGCATCGCGCCAGGACGGCGACCTCGCTGACATCCAGGGACTCTGCACGTTCCTGGATGCGCGCGTTGATGGCGCCGAGCCGTTCGCCACGGCAGCCTATGGGCCCGCTCGCGCACGCGACTGCGATCTCGCGCTCCACCTCTCGCGTGGCTGCGAGGCCACACCGATGCGCGGGCGTCGGCCGCTGATCGCAGTGCGGAAACACCACGACTCGTTGCAGCTCGAGGAGCACGCGGCTGCGCAGGGCAGCGGTTTCTTTGCGCACTTCCTTCAGCGGACGGGCGCCCGACTGCGGCCCGCAGGCACACAGCACGATCCCGAGCAGGAGAGAGGGCGAGCGGACGTGGCGCATGTCGTCCCGCGCGAGACTACCGAATCCGGGCGGCTACGCAGAGAGGCTCATTTACGGCCCGTTGAGTCCGGATGCGAAAGTACCGGGCCACTTGACTCGGGGGAGCGCGATCCGCAGGGTGCACGGCGACTGAAAGTCTTACGATTTCCCTTCCGTTCAAGGTCGCCAGGCGCGTAACATCACGCCGTTTTGAACTTGGATGGCAGGGGCCGTCCTGATCATTTCTAGGAGACCTCATTATGCGAAACAATGTGCTCACTGCCAGCCTCACCGCTGCCCTCATCACGGGACTCGTCGCGTGCGGACCCAGCGTTCCGCCGCCAGTCGAGGCGCGTGCAGCCGCCGAAGGCGACGTCGGCGTGGCCGCCGGCCTCAACGCCAAGAGCGACAACGAAGCGGCGACGTACCTCAAGCATGCCGAAGACCAGATCGCGGAAGCGAAGAAGCTGATGGAAGACGGCGACAACGTTCGCGCCACTGCCGTGCTCAAGCGCGCCAAGGCCGACGCCGAGCTGTCCATTCAGCTGGCCAAAGAAGCTGCTCTCAAAGGCCAAATGGCCGCTACGCCGGCGAAGTGAGGAACAAGACCATGAAGATGCATATTGCAGGTATCGTTTCGTTTCTCTCACTCGCGGCCTGCGGCGGCGAGGTCATCGACTCCACGGAAATGAAGAGCGCGCGTGACGCGTACGCACAGACCAGCGCCGGCGCCGGTCAGCAGTTCGCGGCCCCCGCCGTCATCGAGGCGAAGACCGCCCTCGACGACGCCGACGCCGTCCAGAAGGACAAGGGCTCCGAATCCGCGGAGGCCAAGGACGCTGCCTACGTGGCCACGCGCAAGGCGCAGCTCGCCGAAGCGCAGGGCCGCAGCGTGAAGCTCGCCAAAGACATCGAGGCCACCAAGGCCGGCAAGGAAGCCTCGCGCGACAGCGAGCTCGCGGCCACCAAGACCAAGCTGGCCCTGACCGAGACCGAGAAGGCCGCAGCGGACAAGAAGCAGGCGCAGGCCATGGCGGATCTCAAGGCCATCAAAGACTCGGCCGTCAAGAACGAGTCGCGCGGCATGGTCATCACCCTTTCGGGTGGCGTCCTCTTCAAGACTGCCGAATCGAAGCTCACCACCGGCGCACTCATCGACCTGAACAAGGTCGCCGACGCGCTGACGTCCACCGCGCCCGAACAGGCGATCGTGGTCGAAGGCCACACCGACAACCAGGGCGTTGCCGGCAAGAACATGACCCTGTCGCAGGACCGCGCGCAGTCCGTCGTCGATTACCTCATCTCGCGCGGCGTCGCCAAGGATCGCATCAGCGCCAAGGGCATCGGCGACACGCGTCCCGTCTCGGACAACAAGACCACCGAAGGTCGCGCGCAGAACCGCCGCGTCGAGATCATCGTCGGCAACCCCAGCAGGTAGGCTCTCATCGCCGCCGCAAGGCTGGCGTCAGGCCCGGTCCCGAGCTCGCTCGGAGCCGGGCCTTTTTCGTGGCGCGCTGGCGGCTCAGAGCCTCGGCAGGGCCTTCCTACGGAACCGTTGCCGGGCAGCCGACCGATGTATAGTGCAGGCTCGGTGTCATGCCCTCGGACACGGTGAACACGCCGAGGCCGTCCCCTGCGAACGTCACCGCTTCGCCTTGGCGCTCGCCGGGCAAAGGCAGGATCCGAGCGGGGGCGCTTAGTGCGGCCTCGATCGAAGTGCCGGCGGACCGAGAGAACGCCAGAAGGGAGCCATAAGTGCGGAATGCAAGCATGCTGCCGTCGCGACGGATCGATGCGGCGGTGATCATGAGGCCGGGAAAGCCTTCGGTGCCGACCGCCAGTGTGCCCGCGAGCTCCAACGTGCGAGTGCCGTCGCCGAATGGCGGCGCTAGGCGATAGTAGTTGGACTGCCCCAGGGTCTCTTTCGCGAACACGTACAGAGCCCCCGTGCGCGGGTCGATCAGAAGCGCCTCGGCATCGTGCGGGCGATCCGGGTAGGTGAGGTGCATCGTGAAGGCCACCTGGATTTCGGGTGCCACGCGCAACTGCGTGGGGGTGGGTTCTTCGATTCCGTACAGGGTGATGTGCGTGCGACCGACGCCGCCTTCGCGCACCACGTTGTCGCCGATGTCTGCCGCCAGCAACATGTCGTGGGGCTGGCCAGGACGATGCCACAACGTGAGATCTTCCACGTCGAACGGAATCAGCTCCGGCACCGTGAAGGTACCGAGCAGCTTCCCCTGCAGGTCGAGCGCGAAGAGGCGTAGTGCGGGCTCGCCCGAGTCGTTGACGGCCCACAGAGCGCCCGGATGACGCACGCTCGCGGCGAGTCCGGAGAGCTCGTCGAGATCGGGGCTCTGGATTACGCCGCGCACCTCGGAATCCGCGCAGGGCGGCGGGTCAACAGACGCACCGAACGAGGCCACCGAAGGGCGTCGCGCGGACCCACACGCCACGAGCATGCTGGCGGCACAAACGATTAAAGCGCGCATACGTGGAAACACGTGTGCGCGCTGCTCGAGGTCGAGAAAGCCCAAAGACGCTGACAAAAGCCAGAGCGTCCCTCAGCCCTTGGAAATCTTGCCTTCGGTGAAGAGCACGTGCTTGCGCAGAATTGGATCGAACTTCTTCATTTGAAGCTTGTCCGTCTTGGTCTTCTTGTTCTTCGTCGTGTAGTAACAGAAGCCTGAGCCTCCCGACGAAACCATCTTGATATTGTCGCGCATGTGAATTCTCCGGAGCGCACGGTTTTAGAGGGACCGGGCGCCAATTGCAAGAGTCCAGACGCAGTTCTGCGGGTATGCTGGCATCACTCCGATGCCGCCCCAAGGATCCGAACCCGACGCCGGCCAGCCCGGCGATTCGCAGCCCGGCTATCTCGTCCCTGGCGCCATGGTGGCCGACCGGTATCGCATCGAGCGCTCCCTCGGTGAGGGCGGCATGGGGGTCGTCTACTTGGCCGAGCACGTGGCCATGCGCAAGACCGTGGCGCTCAAGGTCCTCCACGCCGACTGCTCGCGAAACCCCGAGGTCGTGCAGCGTTTCGAGCGCGAGGCCGTGGCGGCCGCCAGCATCGATCACGAGCACGTCGCCGCCGCGACCGACTTCGGCGCTTTGCCGGACGGCAGCTTTTTTCTGGTCCTCGAATACGTTTCCGGTCACAGCCTTCGCACCGAGGTCGACCGCGGCGCGCTCGCTCCTGCCCGCGCCATCGGCATCATGCGCGGCATCGTCGCCGGCCTCGCAGCCGCGCACGCCCGTGGCATCGTGCACCGGGATCTCAAGCCCGAGAACGTGATGCTCACCGAGCGTGGCGGCAACCCGGACTTCGTGAAGGTGCTCGACTTCGGCATCGCGAAGCTGGTGGAGGACGCCGATCCGACGGGCCCCACGTCACGCCCGCTCACGCGCATCGGCACCATCATGGGCACGCCCAATTACATGTCACCCGAGCAGGCGGTGGGCCAGCCATGTGACGCACGCGCCGACATCTACGCGCTCGGAGTGGTCTTCTACGAGATGCTCACGGGAGCGTGCCTGTACGACGGGGATCCCATCATGGTGCTGGCCGCGCACGTCACCACGCCGCCGCCACCGCTGCCGCCAGAGGTGCTCGCTGCACTCGGCTCGCATGGCCAAGAGATCTTCGACAAGCTGCTCGCGAAGTCTCCCGACGAGCGCTACCAGAGCGCCGGCGACCTGGCCGTCGCCCTCGAATTGCTCGGCCAGCACGTGTCGCCGCTGCCGCCCGCATCGGTCGGATATCCCCTGCCTCCGCGCGCTGCCCCGAGCCCGACCGATGCAGCGCTCGCCGGCTCGGAGCCGGCTTTCGTCCACGGCGGCAAGGGCGTCTCCACCGCGGCCACCCAGCTCGCGATGCCCGAGGGCGACGGGTCGGTGCAGTTCCTCGCAATCGCTCGGCTGCCCGACCGGTCGAGACGCCTGGTGCTCGGCGCCGCCTTGGCGGCAGCCGTAGTGGGCGTGGTCGTGTTGCTCGTGTTCGCGCTGCGTGGCCCCGGCATCGAGCCCACCATCGATGGGCCCGGCAGCGCATCGGGGCGCGTCGCGGCCAGTGGAACGCCCGGCTCCGACGAGCTTCCTCCGGTGGTCGCGTCGAACGAGCCGCTGCCGGCCGCCTCGGCTTCGGCCAGGTCCGGCAAGGCCACGCCGAAGCCCACCGGCCGCGGCAAGAAGGGCTCGGGCGGGCTGCGCATTCCGCCGCCCAACCAGTGGTTCAAGTGAAACGGGCGGCGTGAGCGGCCGAGGCACGCATGGTTGACAAGGGCCGGGCCGCGAAACCGGGGCGGGGGCCTGGCCAGCACGGGCTCGATGCTTACCCTGGCTCCATGAGCACCTCGAAATCCAAGTCGACGCCTGCGGAGGCGAACGCGGTTCGCCGTCGCGACGCCAGCGGCCACATCGATCCGAAGTATGCGAGCGAGCTCCTTGCCAAATCCGGCAAGTCGACGAACTCGACCGAGGACAAAGCGTTTCTACAGGGGTCCAAGGGGCACGAGGAGCTCGCGGAGGATCTCGGCGAAAGTTTCGTAGCCTCGGCCACGTCCGGGGAAAGCGTCACGGCCGATCGCGGCGACGAGACGAGCGAGGCCGAGCGCGGCGGCCCGTACGTGATCACGTCCGAGCAGCAAGAGTTTGCCGAAGGCACCGACGCGAGCAACCCCAAGGGGGCCACCCGCGAGCCGTTTCCGACCACCTGACGACGTCATGACCACGTCCCAGACCGGCCACGACATCACGCCGCTCGGCGCAGAAGCCCGCGAGCTTCTCGCCCAGAAGCTCACCTCCGAAGAGCGCCACATCTTGCTGGACCACGGCACCGAGCCGCCATTTTGCGGCGGGTTCCTCGCCGAGAAGGGCAAAGGCACCTACGCTTGCCGGCTCTGCGAGCTGCCGCTCTACCGCAGCGACACCAAGTTCGAGTCGGGCACGGGCTGGCCGAGCTTCCACACCGCGTACGATCCTGCCCACGTACGCGAGATCGAGGATCGCAGCCACGGGATGCGCCGCGTCGAGATTCGCTGCGCACGCTGCGACGGCCACCTGGGACACATGTTCCCCGATGGTCCGAAGCCGAGCGGCATGCGCCACTGCCTCAACTCCGCGTCGCTCGCCTTCCTCCCGGAAGCGTGAGCACCCTCACGGCACTTCAGCCCTTCAGCCAGTCGGTGTGCACGGCGCCGCGCTTCGGATCGTCTCGGCGCGTGTACGTGTGCGCGCCGAACGCATCGCGCTGGGCTTGGGTGAGGTTCTGAGGCAGACGTTCGGTGCGAAATGCATCGAAGTAGGAGAGGCTGGCGGAGAGTGCCGGCGCGGGAATGCCCAGCGAGGCAGCCAGCGCAACGACGCGACGCGTGGCTTGCTGACGCTCGGCGACGATCGGCACGATGTTCTTCGCAAAAAAGAGGTGCTCGAGCGCCGGCTCTTTTTCGTAGGCGTCCATGATGGTGCCGAGCAGCGCCGCGCGGATGATGCAGCCGCCGGTCCAGATGCGTGCGATTTCCTTCAGGTCGATGTTCCACTTCTGCGCCTTGGCCTGCGCGGCGATCAAGTAGAGGCCCTGCGCGTACGACGAGACTTTGGCGAACAGCAGCGCCGATTCGACGTCGTCGACGAGCGCCTCGGCGTCGACCTTGGCGTCGAGCGTCTTGGCGGCCAGCTCGGCTTCTCCGCGGACACGCAGCGCCTTTCCTGCAGAGAGCACGCGCGCGTCGATGGCGGCGGCGATGGTGGGGATCGCCACGCCGAGCTCGAGGGCGATCTGAGCCGTCCAGCGGCCGGTGCCCTTCTGGCCTGCCTTGTCTTCGACGACGTCGACCAAGGGCTGATTCGTCTCCGGATCGGTGACGGCCAGCACTTTGGACGTGAGATCGACGAGGAACGACTCCATCGGGCCTTCGTTGTACTTTGCAAATACCTTGGACAGCGCCGGGGCACTCATCTTGCCGGCGCGGCCGAGCAGATCGTAAGCCTCGGCCAGGAGCTGCATGTCGGCGTACTCGATGCCGTTGTGCACCATCTTCACGAAGTGACCCGCGCCGCCGGTGCCCACGTGGGTGACGCACGGACCGTACTTCGACTTGGCGGAGATCTTCTCGAGCACCGGCTTGAGGGCCTGCCAGGCTTCTTCCTTGCCGCCCGGCATGAGCGACGGGCCGTTGCGCGCGCCTTCTTCGCCGCCAGACACGCCCATACCCACGAAGTGCACGCCGGCTTCGGCCATGTCTTTCTCGCGACGCTCGGTTTCGCTCCAGAGCGTGTTGCCGCCATCGATGACGACGTCACCCTTGGAGAGCAGCGGCTTCAGCTTCGACAGCACGTCGTCGACGGGCGCGCCGGCCATGACCATGAGCAGGATTCGGCGCGGCGTCTCGATGCTGGCGACGAAATTTTCGTAGCTCTTCGATGGTACGAAGCCCTTGTCGGGATTGTCCGCGACGAGGTCGTCGGTCATCTCCGGCTCGCGGTTGTAGACCGCCACGCGGTGGCCATGGTCGGCGAGGTTGAGCGACAAGTTGCGGCCCATGACCGCGAGACCCACGACTCCGAAATTGGCGAGAGTTGTCATTGGCTTCCTGCTGTGGATTCGGTTTCGACTTCGAGACGGGACGCCGCAGCGGCGTCGAGGTAGAAGCTAGCGCGCCGCGCGAGCGCCAGAGGCAGCGCCGAGTCGGTGACGGCGAGGGCGCCGTGCAGGGCGTCCTTCTTGGCGGCGCCAGCCGCGATCACGAAGAGGGTCTGGGCGCGTGCGACCACGGCCGGGGTGATGGTGAGGCGCGTGGGCGGAGGTTTGGGTGAGTTGCGCACCACGACCACGGCGCGCGCGGTTTCGTGCGCCGCGGGCAGCCCGGGAAACAGCGAGGCGATGTGGCCGTCTTCGCCGACGCCGAGCAGGAGCAACGTGACGTGCTCCGGCAGAACCGCGGCGTAGCGCACCGCCTCTTGCTCGAGATCGGCGACTTCACCCTGCATGCGCTCTACAC
>JAYUXI010000300.1:0-1562 GCA_043753085.1 Myxococcales bacterium
GCCGCGCTTTTTCCTGATCGACATGGTCAGCGGCGCGGTGGAGAGCACCGTGGTGGCTCACGGCGAAGGCAGCGATCCCGAAGACGACGGACTGCCGAAGACGTTCCGCAACGTGAACAACTCGCTGATGACGTCGCTCGGCTACTACAAGACCGCCGAAACCTACACCGGCTCGTGGGGATTCTCGCTCAAGCTCGACGGACTGTCGGCCACCAACTCGATCGTGCGCGAGCGTTTCATCGTGATGCACGGCGCCACGTACGTGGCCCGCAACAAGGCCAAGCAGGGGCGCTCGTGGGGCTGCCCCGCGCTGCCAATGAACGAGAAAGACGCGATCATTCGCAAGGTCAGGGGCGGCAGTTTGCTGTACGTCGACTTTCTGCCCATGGCGAAACAGCGTCTTTCCGCAGACGGCGGTGCGGCCGATGCATCGACCGAGTAGCAACGTGCTGGCGCGCGATCCGCTGCGCGCGCAGCGCTAAAACGCGTCGTCTTCGCCGATCGGCTCGTCGAGGTCGGTCCACTCGAGCCGCGCCATCGCCATGTCCTTGTCGTACAGCGCCACCGGCGCCACCGCGCGAGCGATGTTCTGCAGCGAGCCCGGCAAGATGCCGAGCGGCGTGCTGGCGCGGATGCCGGCGAAGCGCAGGACCTTGTCGAACAGGGTGTTGTCCGGATCCGGCGTCTCGACGATCTGTGCGTCTTCCGGCAAGTGAGCCGCAGCGCGCGCCGCGTCGAGCGCCTCGCGCAAGCCGCCCAGCCGGTCGACCAGCTTGTGACCGAGCGCCTCCTGACCGTACCAGACGGCGCCCTGCCCGACCGCGTCGACTTCGGCCTTCGACATGCGGCGCCCCTTGGCGACGCGGTCGAGGAACACATCGTAGAACTGGCCGACCTTGCGTTCGAGCTCGGTGCGCTCGTCGGCCGTGAAGCCGCGGTAGAGCGACTCGGCGTCGGCCCGGGGGGTGGTTCGGTTGGTCTCGACGTGAACGCCGATCTTGTCGAGCAGGCGACTGAGATCCGCCTTGCCGTAGAAGATACCGATCGAGCCGGTGACCGTCAGCGGTAGCGCGTAGATGGTGTCGGCCGCCGAGGCGATGTAGTAGCCCCCGCTGGCTGCCACCGAGCCCATGCTCACGATTAGTGGCTTGCGCTTGGCCAGCAACTGCAGCTCGCGCCACATCACGTCGGACGCCATCGACGAGCCGCCCGGGCTCTCGATGCGAAGCACCACGGACTTGATGTCGCCGTCTTTGCGCAGGGCCTTGATGGCGTCGGCGATGGTGTACGAGCCAACCAGCCGGTTGCCGAGGATCGGGATGTTCTGCGAGCGACCGTCGATGATGTCGCCGTCCACGTAAAGCAAACCGACCTTGCCGCGACCGCCGAAGCGCTTCGGCGCGAGGGTATCGCTCGAGTACTTTTGCCACGAGATGTGACCGCCCAACATCTCGCCGGCCACCCGTTCGAGCTCGTCGTCGAAGGCAAATCCATCGACGAAGCCCGCGGCGCGCGCTTCGCTGGCCACGAAGGGTCCCTTGGCGGTGCTCTCGCGGATCTTG
>JAYUXI010000301.1:0-4102 GCA_043753085.1 Myxococcales bacterium
GAACACGAGCAGCACGAGCTCCGCGTTCATTTTCACTTCTGGCAGGACGTCGGCCAAGACGGCGAGCAGGCCGATCACCACGAGCGCGACGTTGTACGGAATGTTGGCGCGCTTCGCGGCGATCGCGACCGTAGACCCGAGCGCGAGAACGATCAGCAGGCTCTCGAGTTGTTCTCTCACGGCGGCCGCTCCGTTGTACCTCGCGAAGGACTCGGACTTCAACGTGCGTGCACGCCGCCTGGCCGCCGGGGCCGCAAGAGAGCTCGCCCCCGGCGGCGGCGGCCTCGCACGCCAAGGCGCGAGCCGCTACGGTGTGCCCATGGCGGCGTACGATCGATGGTACGTGTATCTTGCACGCTGTGGCGATGGATCGCTGTACACGGGCATCGCCCGCAACGTGGAGCGCCGACTGGCCGAGCACGCCAGCGGCAAGGGCGCTCGGTACACGCGGGGCCGAGGCCCGATCTCCCTGTTCGCATCGCGTGCGTGCAACTCCAGGTCCACCGCCCTGCGGCTCGAGCTGCTGGTGAAGTCACTGCCTCGGCCCAGCAAGGAAATCCTGGCGCAGAAGGGCGAGTTCAGCCGGGTTGCGCGGCGGCTGCGCCGTACGTAGCGTCCCAGCCGATGTCACTCGTCAGCGCAGCGCGCCGTCTGTCCGCGGATCTGGGAGTCCTCACGTTCTCGCCTCCGGCGGCGTTCGTGCTGAATCCACTGGAGTACGCGCGTGGCGTGCACGAATCGTATCTCGAGCGGTTCGGTTCCGGCCCGAAGGAGTTCGTGCTGCTCGGCATGAACCCTGGCCCGTTCGGCATGGCGCAGACGGGCATTCCCTTCGGCGAGGTCGCCGCGGTGCGCGATTACTTGCACCTTCGAGGCAGCGTGGTGTCGCCCGCATCGGCGCCGCCCAAGCGTCCGATCCAGGGCTTCGCGTGCACCCGCAGCGAGGTATCGGGGCGGCGGCTGTGGGGCGCCGTGGCCGAACGGCATCCCGATCCCACCACCTTCTTCGCGCGCGCTTTCGTGACGAATTACTGCCCACTGCTTTTCCTCGACGAGAAGTGTGCCAACGTCACTCCGGATCGCCTGCAGCGCGAAGAGCGGCGCGCCGTCGAGGCACTGTGCGATCGGCACCTGCGCGAGGTGGGCGTCCTCCTTCAGCCGCAGCGCTGGATCGCCGTCGGCGGCTACGCGGACAAATGCCTCGTGCGAGTGTTCGGCAAGGACGTCCCGCGCGCGCTGGTGCCTCACCCGAGCCCGGCGAGCCCGGCGGCAAACCGAGGCTGGACCGAAGCCGCGCGCGCCGCGCTGCAGGGCGCCGGGATCCGCGACCTGCTGTGAACGGCGCGCGCGCGCAGCCCGAGAAGTCAGTTGTCGGTGGGCGGCAGGCGGGCGCGGCTAGGCGGCGGCGGTTCCCGGCCCACCACCACGTCTCGCGCAAGGGCGCCGAAGTCGAGACGGCCATGGCCCTCTGCGATGAGGCGGTCCATCCAGCTGGCGATCACCGGCAGGAGCTGCAGCGGCACGTCACCGCCCGCGGTGGCCTCGATCATCAGCCGCACGTCCTTGCGGGCCATGGTCATCTCGAAGCCGGCCTCGAACTTACCGCGCGCCATCGCGTCGCCGCGATATTGCAGGGACGTGCCGGGGTTGAAGTAGTCGAACATTTTCATGACGTCGCCGGGCTCGACGCCTTGGGCGCGGGCCAGCGCGAACACGTCGGCCAAGCCTGCCGACATGGTGATGATCATGGCGTTGCCAAACAGCTTGTAGGCCGCTGCGACGTCGGGGCGCTCGCCGAGATACTGGACGCTGCTGCCCATCTTTTCGAGGGCTGGCTTGGCCTTCTCGAAGATCTTCTGGGGCCCCGATGCGAGCACGACGCCTTGCGCCTTTTTCGCCATCCCGGGCGACATGAACACCGGCGCGTGCAGGTACTCGATGCCCTGCTCGGCCAGCGCTTCGGCGCGAAGCTTGGTGCCGGCAGGGCTGGTGGTGGTGTGGTCGAGTAGCAAGCTGCCCTGCAGGCGCTCGCGGCACGCGGCCAGGACCTCGTCCACGCTCTCGTCGTCCTTGAGCACGATGTGGACGCGCTCGGCATTGCGCACGGCATCGCCGGCGGTGGCGGCCACCTTGGCCCCGAGCTTCTCGAGCACTTCGGCCTTGGCGTGACTGCGGTTCCACACGGTCACCTCGTCGCCGCGCGACAGCGCCGATTCGATCATGCCCGTGCCCAAGAGACCCGTACCCAGATATGCGACGTGCGACATGCAGCCAACATCCACCCTGGGGCGGCCGGTCGCAAGGGTGACCGCGAACTATCCTTCGCAGTGCGTGGCTTTCGCCAAGAAATTTGCTGGATCCGTGCGGCATGAAACCATGGCGCCATGCGATCAGGAGAAGGCAAGCGCGGCACATCGTGGGCGATGGTTGGTATGGCGGTTGCCGCCTGCGGACACGCCGGCTGCAGCGCCGCCTACGGCCAGCACGGCCGCTACGCGCGGGACGCCAGCGATCAGACCGCCCTCGGGAAGGCCGCGTACGGCGACCTCGCCCCGATCCGCGTTGCCACCGACTACGATTCCATCACCGATTTTGCGGTGGAGTGCGTGGCACAGACCAGCACCGCCGAGCGGCTGGCCGGCGAGCTGGTGGCCCTGCCCGGAGACGCCTACGGCGCGCGCGACGTCCTGCGCAAGCGCACGCAGGACGCTGCGACGCGTTGCCTGTCGGCGTGTCCACGCGTGCAGAATGCATCGAGCGCGCCGGCTCGGGACCGCGCCTTGGGCGACAAATACGGTCCGCGCTGCGAAGCGGAATTCGGGCACGGCGCGCTGCAGCTGAGCGACGGGGAACGCGCGCTCGACCGTGCCAACCAGCTCCTCGCCGCACAAGACTACCTGGAGGCGCGCGAGGCCGTGCTGGAGGTCGAGGCCTGTCTGCAGGCGCTCGGCGGCGAAAGCTCGGCGCGACAGCGCAACCTCGGCGTGAAGCTGATGGCGCTCCGGGCCGAGCACGGCGGCGTCTTGATCAAGGCCGACAGCTTCGTGCGGGATCCGTGGGTGGCCGCGACCCGCGGGCGGCTGCGCGCGATCGCCTCCGAACGCACGCGCACCAACGATGCCGCGCACCTGGCCGAGCTTTCGACGGAGGAAGCCGACCTCACCAAGCAGCTCTACGAGCGCAGGCAGCGCGCCGGAATCTAGCGCGCTCCTTCGCTAGCTCACGTTTTGCCCACCGCGCTGCGCAGCTTGTCGACGGCGGCGGGAGCGCCACGAAAGCGCACGAACACGCCGTCGTCTTCGTACCGAGTCTCGTCGACCACGCCGATCTCGTGCATCTCGGACACGAGACGTTGCCGGTCGTACGGGACGCGGAACTCGGCCGCGACGTACTCGCGCTCGAAGAAGGCCACCACGTGGGCCCGTAGCCGCGTGACGTCTGCCGCGAGGCGCGCCGACACGAAGACGGCGTCTGGGTACTTGGCCTGCAACTCCGAGAGCCGTTCGGCGCCGAGCTTGTCGATCTTGTTCATCACCAGCGTCTTGGGGACGTCCCCCGCGCCGATCTCGCGCAGCACGTCGAGCGTGACCTCGTGCTGCGACTCCCAGTCCGGATCGGCGGCGTCGACCACGTGCAGTAGCAGCGACGCCTCGGTGGCTTCGTCGAGCGTGGACTTGAAGCTGGCCACCAGATCGTGCGGCAGCTTTTTGATGAAGCCGACCGTGTCGCTTACCAGGATGCGGGGCGTCACTTCCGGGTAGAGCGCGCGGATCGTGGTGTCGAGCGTGGCGAAGAGCTTGTCCTCTACGAGAACCTGGCTGCCGGTGAGCGCGCGCATCAACGACGACTTGCCGGCGTTGGTGTAGCCCACGAGAGCGATGGTGCGCGCATCGCGGCGGGCGCGCTGCCGCGTGCCCTGCTCGGCCATGATGTGTTCCAGCTCCTCGCGAAGCTCGGCGATGCGGTCTCTGATCTTGCGCCGATCGAGCTCGAGCGCGGCTTCGCCGGCACCCTTGCCGCGCTGCCGCTCCTTGCCGGACGGCGACTCGCGGAGGCGCGGCGCCGCGTATGCGAGCCGGGCGATCTCGACCTGCACGCGAGC
>JAYUXI010000302.1:0-1556 GCA_043753085.1 Myxococcales bacterium
CCGGATCGCGCCGCAAGCATTTGGCCACGATGGCCACGATGGCCTCGGGTACGTCGTACTTGGCCGCGTCGATGGGCGGCGAATCGGTGGTCAGCACCATGACCGAGAGCTCCGGCAAGGTGTCGGCCTCGAACGGTACGCGGCCGGTGAGCATCTGGTGGAAGATGACGCCGAGCGACCAGATGTCGCTGCGTCCATCGGCGGTTTTGGCCGCTATGAGCTGTTCGGGAGCCATGTAGAGCGGCGTGCCGAGCATGGCCGTGGACTGCGTGGTGATGTCGACCCGGAACCGTGCCGAGCCCAGCATCTTGGCGATGCCGAAGTCGAGCACCTTGACGAAGATGGCGTGGTTGGGGCGCTGCAACAGGAACAGATTGTGCGGCTTCAGATCGCGGTGCACGATGCCCGCCGAGTGCGCCTCGGCCACTGCGTCGCAGGTTTGCCGCATGATCTCCACGGCTTCGGCCACGCTGAGCCGCGGCCGTTTCTCGAGCACGTGCGACAGATCGCGACCGTGCAGGTATTCCATCGCGAGGTAGGGACTGCCGTCGTCCAGCGTGCCGAAGTCGTGCACCCGGGCTACGTGCTCGCTCTGCAGCAAGGCCGCGGCGCGAGCCTCCTGCAAGAATCGTCCGACCATCCCGGGACTGAGCGTTGCCTCGGGGCGCAGCACCTTGAGCGCCATCGGCGTGCCCAGGGTCTCGTGCGCAGCGGCCAGCACCACGCCCATGCCGCCGGCGCCGAGCACCTTGCCGACGCGATACTTGCCCGCAACCAGCGATCCCTCTCGCAGGCCAGCTACGGCGTACTGCGGATCGGACGGCGGCGGCATCCACACACCGTAGAACCCCGGCCGGAGTGGGCGCAAGCTGGTCGGCACGACTTCAGGTGGGGCCGAGGCTGCCGAACTCGAACGCCTGCTCGAAGCTGAGAAAGAACGACGCCGCAGAAACACCTGTAGGCAGAGGTCGCATCAGGGGAAAGCCGAGATCGCCGCGGAAGACGACGCGATTGAGCTGCGGAATGAGCGCGCGCAACCCGAAACCAGCCGCCTGCTTGGGCGAGAGCTCGCGCCACGATCCGGCCGCGTCGCCGGCGTCGTAGAACAAGGCGAGCGCCAGCTGCAGCGACAGCACGTCGACGGGCCGCGAGCGGAACTCGAGGTTGCCGACCAGGTAGTCCTTGCCGAGCAGGTAGTTCGACGGAAAGCCGCGCAGTCGGGTGTCGCCGCCGAGATACGTTTGCTGGTTGAGGTAGTTGCGATAGCGATCGAGCGCCGTCACGTCGAGCACGAGGCGGCCGATGCCGAATCGCGGCGTGACCACGTGGACAACCCCCTGCACCGACGCGTCGGTGAGCTGGTCGGCGGTGCCTTCGGTGATGGCTTGCACGCCGAAGCGAGTGAGGCCGTCGCCGAGCGGAAATGTGTACTGTGCACTGGTGAGCCCGCCGACGAAATCACGCGTGGAACCGAACGCGCGCGTGACCGGGTACAGGTTCACGTAGACGTCGTGGCCGAGGCGGTAGTCTTCCTGCAGGGCCAGGGTCTCGAAGTC
>JAYUXI010000303.1:0-1554 GCA_043753085.1 Myxococcales bacterium
TGGGAAAGCCACCTGCGCGGGCGCCGCGGCTGGGAAAAGCGCATCGTCGATGCCCACGGCCGGTACCGCAACGGCCCCGAGACCGAGCGTCTCATCGACGCGCCGAAGCGCCAGGATCCGATACCCGGACGCGATCTGCGCCTCACCGTCGACATCGAGCTGACCCGGGCGATCGAGAAGGCCATGCGGCCGCATCTGTCCGGCGCGGTCGTCGTCGTCGAAGTGAAGACTGGCCGGCTCCTCGCGCTGTACTCCAAGCCCGACTTCGACCCGAACGATCTCTCGGGCGGCGGTGGGCGCGCGCGCCGCCGCGATGTGATGAACCGCCTCGTGATGGATCCGTTGCGGCCCCTGCTCGACAAGACCATGACCGGCGCCTTCCAGCCGGGCTCCACGTTCAAGCCGTTCTCGGCGCTGGCGGCGCTCGACGGCAGCAAGGGCCCACGCCTCGATCCATTCAATCACGAGCAGTGCGGCGGCTTCCTCACGTTCGGCAAGCGCATCTTCCGCTGCACCCACGTGCACGGCCGCGTAAACATGCACGACGCCCTCGCCGAGAGCTGCAACGTGTACTTCTTCAAGCTCGCCGAGGCGGTCGGCATCGACCGGATCGCGCAGGTGGCCACCGACTACGGCCTGGGCCAGAAGACCGGCATCGGCGTGAACCCCGAATCGCCCGGCAACATGCCGAACCGCTCCTGGTACACGCTTCGGTATCGCGGGCAGTTCCGCATCGGCTTCACGCTGAACACCGCAATCGGTCAGGGCGCCACCACGGTCACGCCGCTCTCACTCGCGCTGGCCTACGGCGCGCTGTCGAACGGCGGCACGGTCTTCGTGCCGCAAATCGTCCGCTCGCTGGAAACGGCCGAGGGCGCCGTCGCGCAGGAGTTCGCGCCGCGCGTGCGCCGCAAGGTGCAGACCCCGCAGGAAGACGTCGACCGCGTGAACACCGCCCTCTACGACGTGCTCAACGCGCCGAAGGGCACAGCCTATCCCGTGCGTGATCCCAACCTCGAGATCACCGGCAAGACCGGCACCGCGCAAACCGGGTATGTGTCCACGTCGAAAGACGATCCGAAACAAGCCTGGTACCAGGCGCGCGATCACGCTTGGTTCGCAGCCTTCGCGCCGTCCAAGTCTCCCGAGATCGCCGTGGTGGTCTTGGTCGAGCACGGCGGCTCTGGCCCGACGCAAGCCGCCCCCGTGGCGGTGGCCGTCGTGCGAGAATACGAACGCCTCAAGGCAGAGCGCAAGGCGCCGCCATCCACGCCTGTTGGAGCTCCCTGATGATACTCGAAAGGCCGCGCGATCACTTCGACTGGGCGCTCTTCATCGCTGCGTGCTTGCTCGCGCTGGTGGGCACCATGAACCTGTATTCTGCAACCAGCGTGGCGAAGGGTGCCCTCACCGAGGTTTACATCCAGCAGATCTACTGGTTCGTCACCGGTGGCATCTTGGCGTCACTGGTTGCCTTCATCGATTACCGCCACTACGAGCGCTACGCGTACTTCCTCTACGTTTTCGGCCTCATCCTGCTGCTGCTCGTATTCG
>JAYUXI010000304.1:0-4094 GCA_043753085.1 Myxococcales bacterium
GCCTCGAGGTAGGGCAGGGCGTCTTCCGACGCGCCCTCCGCCATGTCCAGCAGGTGACCTAGATTGTGTGCATATGCCACGTTTTCCGGGCAGAGCGAAAGCGCCCGTGCATACGAGCGGATGGCGTAGCGGAAGTTGCCGAGGTGGGTTTGCCCGAGCGCCAGCACGGCCCAAGCGCGCGCTTCGTTCGGGTCGTCCTTCAGCACGCTGCGCGCGTGGATGGAGGCGAGCCACGGCTTCTGTTCGACCAGAGCCTCTGCAAGATGCAGCTTGGCGAATGCGGCCGCCGAGCTGCCGTCGGCGGCGTGCCGCAGCATCTTCGAAAGAATCGGTACGATGGCAGCGCGATCGAGTTTCGCGTCCTTGGCCGCCACCGGCGGGTCGACTTCGCCGGGCCCGGTACGGCTGCGCGAGCGGGAAGCTCGAGTTCGCGGCGGTGTTGGACGATGACGATCCATGCCTCTTCTAGATTGTGTAGCTCTGTCGCTCCATGAGCGCAACTCGCGCGGTCGATCCAAGTCAGACGTCGCCGACGCCTGTCGTTTTTTGACCGGGGAGGTTGACGCGTACCTGACCGCGGGCTCGCAGCGACGTGATCAGGTCGAGCGTTTCGATGCGCCCCATCTCGGTGGATTCGAGCAACGTCGCGAGCGCTCGTGGGACTGCGCTCAACCGTTGCAAAAGCAGCGCCTCACGCGCGGTGGCGTGCGCTTCGCTCGGCGCGTGCAACAGGGCGATCTGCGCCGTGCCGCCGCCGAGCGTAGCCACGAGCTGGGTGACCAAAGCCTCTTCGCTGCGCTGCCCGACGCGCAGCGCGCTGGTGTCTGCTGCGCTGACCGACAAGCGTTCGCGGGCAGCGGCGAGTGCTTCGCGAAAGGCTCCGCGCTCGAACGACGCCCTGAAGTCGATCTCGGCGGACGGAGCGTTCTTCTCGATAAAAAAGTGATCGAGAGCGGCGGGCGGCGCCGGCGTGGTGGCGCGCTCGCTCTCGTTCGAGATCGTAGGCGCCGGATCCCGCATCGACTCCTGACGCGCGGTCTCGGTCGTCTCCGCGTCGGAGAGGGTGACCATGGCGGGTCGAACGGCACGCACTGCGCCTGCCGGCGTGGTCGCGCGCCGCGGGCTCGGGGTGCTGCGTCGCTTGCCGGTCACGAGTCGCTCATCCTCGGGTGACGACGCCCTTGAACATGCGCAGGGTCCGCGAGAGCGCCTCGAGCTCGCTGCGCAGGCGCACCGAATCGCGGGACTGCAGGGCCGTGTCGGCGCGTCCCAGCACGTCGCGCGCCTTGCGCAGGGCGTCCTTGCCGAAGTCGCTGCCGCTCACCACCTTTTCGACCTGCGGCATCAGCTCGCGGATCTCGCTCAGCAGACCCTCGGCTTCTTGTTTGGCGGATTCGAAATCGTCGTCTTGGCGGCGGCCCAACAGGTCGTCGGCCGCGCCTCGTGCCATGGCCTCGACCTCCTCGCGCGAGAGATTGCTCTGCGCGGTGATCTGCAGCGACTGCTCGAGGGCCGTCTCGAGATCCTTGGCTCGCACGCTGACGATGCCGTCGGCGTCGATGTTGAAGGTGACCTCGATCTCGACCATGCCCCTGGCCGCGCGCCGCAGGCCCGTGAGCAAGAACTCGCCGAGCAGATCGTGGGCGGGCTTGCCGGAGCCGTCGGTGCCGCCGCCCTGCGAGACCAAGATCTTCACCGCGGTCTGGTTGTCGCGGCTGGTGGTGAAGATCTGCGCGCGCTGCGTCGGCACGGTGGTGTTGGCGGGAATGAGCTCCTCGAACACGTTGCCTACGGTCATGATGCCGAGGGCATGCGGCGTGACGTCGAGCAGAACGATGTCGTCCTGGGCGCCAGCGGTGAGTGCAGCGGCCTGGATCGCGGCACCGAGGGCGACCACCTCGTCCGGGTGGACCCCCTTGCCGGGCTCCCGCCCGAAAAACCGACCGACCGCCTCCTGGATCTTCGGCATGCGGGTCATGCCGCCCACCAGCAAGACTTCGTCGACGTCGGTGGCGCTCAGCTTGCTGTCGCGGAGTGCATCGCCGCAGATGTCGAGCGTACGCTCGATCAGATCTCCGGCGATCTCTTCGAGCGTGTGGCGTTCGATGACCTGCTTCAGATGGAGCGTTTCGCCCTCGCCCAGCGACAGGATGAACGGCAGGTTGATCTCGGTGGAGCGCAGGGTGGAGAGCTCGCACTTGGCCTTCTCCGCCGCGTCTTTCAGGCGCTGCAGGGCCATGCGATCGGTGCGCAGATCCACGCCGTGCTGATCACGGAAGTCGTTCACCAGGCGATCGATGATGCGCGCGTCGACGTCTTCGCCGCCGAGAAAGGTATCGCCGGCGGTGGCGAGCACCCGGAACACGCCATTCTCGGCGATTTCGAGGATGGACACGTCGAACGTGCCGCCGCCGAAGTCGTACACGGCGACGGTCTTGTCGAGCCGCTTGCCGTAGCCGTAGGAGAGCGCCGCGGCGGTGGGCTCGTTGATGATGCGGATGACTTCGAGCCCGGCGATCTCGCCTGCGTCCTTGGTGGCCTGGCGCTGGTTGTCGTTGAAATACGCCGGGACGGTGATGACCGCCTTGGTGACGCTCTCGCCGAGGTAGTCCTCCGCGATCACCTTCATTTCCTGCAGCACCATCGCCGAGATCTCGGGCACGCTGCACTCCTTGCCGCGCAGCTGGATACGCACGTCGTTGTGCGGGCCTTCGGCGATCAGGTAGCTCGAAGACTCGATGGCGTGGCGCACCTGCGGGCTCGACCACTTGCGTCCGATGAGGCGCTTGGCTGCGTATACGGTGTGCTCGGCGTTGGTGATGGCCTGGCGCTTGGCGATGTGGCCCACGATGCGCTTGCCCGTCTCGGTGACGGCTACCATCGAAGGCGTGGTGCGGTAACCGCCGCGGTTCGGGATGACGATGGGCTCGTCTCCGTCGAGGATGGCTACGCAGCTGTTGGTGGTGCCGAGGTCGATGCCGACCACGAACTCGCGAGGTTTGGGTGCGGTTTTGGACATACGGGCCGAAAGGCCGAGGATAGTGAATCGCCGTTCGGAGTTTCTAATTATTTGCGTGTGGGTTTGGCGGCAGCTTCGATCCGCGCGAGCAGCGCGGCGAGCTCGGTTTTGCCGTGGCCGAGCGAGAGGGCATGCTCGGCCACGCTGCGCGCGGCGAAAGGCAGCTTGGCCTGGAGATAGATCTCGGCGAGAAGCAGGTGGTTGTTGTAGTCGCCGGGGGCAGCTTGCACGGCTTTCTTCGCCATCTCCGCGGCCTCGTGGAGACTGGCCTTCGAGCCAAGCAGCGAGCGCGCCGTGCGCTGTGCTACCTCCGCGTTGTTCGGGTCGAGGACGCCGAGCCTGCGCCAGGACCGCGTGGCTTTGGTGTATTCACCACGGAACTCGGCGTCTTCGGCTTGCGCGCGCAGGCTGGTGGTCTCGGTCACCACGTCCACGATCGGCGCCTCGGCCTCGGGTCTCGGCGTCGAAGCGGGGCCTGCGGCAGCATCCTGCCGCCGGACGCTGGCCCGCCCGGCGAAGAGCCGCCGCGCGAGCGCATCCCGACGCGCGATCTCCGTGGCAGCGCGGTCCGGCGAGGATTGCGGCGCCGGCTCGGGAGGCGGAGTGGTCACGCGCGGCGGCGGCGTGTTCTCGCGCGACGGCGTGCTGGTCCGAGGCGGCGGCGGATGGCTCTCGGGCGGCAGCCGCAGATCGTAGATGCGACGTGCCTCCGGATCGCCCAACGTATCGTGAGCCACGGTGACGTGACGGAACAAGGCTTCCATGAGCGGCTTCCAGACGCCGAGATCACGCCCGCCGTGGCGGTCGGGATGCACCAGCGCCGCGAGCTCGTAGTACGCGCGCTTGATGCTCTTGCGGTCGGCGTTCCGGGGGACGCCGAGTAGCTGGTAGTGCGTGCACTTTGCATAAATCAGGTCGCGCAGGCATTGCAGACGCGCCTCGATGGTGGGCGGCATGGGCTCGGTGGAGCCGGCGCACTCGTCACGTTCGGGTCGCTCTCCATCCGCCATCGGCCGAGTATAGCGGAGCTGGAGAAGGATGCGTCCAGCGCGGATGCAGCCACAGCCATTCCTCG
>JAYUXI010000305.1:0-4091 GCA_043753085.1 Myxococcales bacterium
GAGATGGCGATGCGCGTGGCCAGCGGCGCGATCGACGCAGCGGACGTCACCACCGATTCGCTGCGCAGCTTGATGCCAAGTCTGGCCGTCGGCGATCCCGACCTGGTGATCCGCACCGGCGGCGAGCGCCGCATCTCCAACTTCATGCTGTACGGCTTGGCCTACTCCGAGTTGTTCTTTTCGGATGCGCTCTGGCCGGACTACACGGCAGAAGATCTGTTCGAGGCGATTGCCAGCTTCCAGTCGCGCGAGCGTCGTTTCGGCAAGGTCGGCAAGGCAGCAACGCCCGAAACCCCGCCGTCTACGCTCAGGCTCGTTGGATGACGGACGCCGAGACGCCGAAGAAGGCGCCCTCCAACCTCGCGTTTCGTCTGCTCACGGCGCTGATCGCGGTGCCCATCATTCTGGGGCTGATTTTCAAGGCGCCGGCGTGGGGGCTGCTCGTGCTCGTCGTGCCAGCCGTGCTGCTCGGCTGTTTCGAGCTGTTCTCGATGACCCACCACGACGATCCGTTCGGTCGTGCGGTGGGCACGTTGCTCGGCGGCGTCGTCTGCGGTTCGCTGTACTTTCTCGGTAGCGATCCCCGCGTGGTCGTCACTCTGTTGATCGCCCTGCCGGTGCTCGGGCCAATGCTCACGCTCGTGCGCATCGGGGACATCAAGACGGCCGCGTTGCGGGCCGCGTCGCTGGGCTTCGGCCCGCTCTACGTGGCGGCGCCGCTCACGCTGGTGGCCATGCTCCGCCGCGATCATCCAGCGGAAGGACCCGCGTACGTCCTGTTCGTGCTCATCTTCTCCTGGCTCGCCGATACCGGCGGCTACTTCGCCGGGCGATTTCTCGGCAAACACAAATTGTACGAGGCGGTGTCGCCGAAGAAAACGGTGGAGGGCGCCCTCGGTGGGCTGGCGGCTGCGGTGCTCGGTGGGTTCGTGGTGCGCGCGGTGTGCCTGCCGGAGATGCCGGCCGTGCACCTCGTCGTGCTTGCCCTCGTGGCAGCGGCGGCGGGGCAGGCGGGTGATCTCGCCGAGTCGCTGCTCAAGCGCAGCGTCGGCGTGAAGGACTCCGGGAACGTGCTGCCCGGCCACGGCGGCATCCTGGATCGCGTCGACGCCACGCTACTCACGTCGGTGGTCGTGTATCTGTACGCGCTCTGGTTCGCCTGAAAGCGGCCCGGCTTCGCGTCGAGCCCGCAGGCAGCAATGAAGCACTGCATCATTCGGGGCAGCTCGGCACGGAAAGAGTGTGGGGGCCTGCCCCGGACTTGCATGTGCTCGAAAAAGCGCTCTAAGGATGCAGGCACCAGGCTCACCGGCGCACGTGCCGCGCGTGAGCACCTCTCCTCGGAGCTTTTTGATCATGACGACGACCCTGGAAGCGAAATCCGTTCCCCCAGCGCCACCCTCTTCTACGTCGATTCTCGCGCGCTCCTTCCACAAGGAGTTCGACTTCTTCAAGGTCGTGCAGGAGTACCTCGACCAAGCCGCTCGTGCGATCAACCTCGAGCCGTTCGTGCGCGCCATCTTGAGCCAGCCGAAGAACGAGCTGATCATCAACTTCCCCGTGAAGATGGACAACGGCGAGGTGCGTCTCTTCAAAGGCTACCGCGTCCAGCACAACAACCTGCTCGGCCCATTCAAGGGCGGCATGCGCTTTCACCCCGGCGTCACCCTCGACGACGTGAAGGCGCTCGCATCGATGATGACCTGGAAAGCGGCGCTGATGCGTTTGCCGTACGGCGGCGGCAAAGGCGGCGTGAAGTTCGACCCCACCGAGGTATCGCGCGGCGAGCTGCAGCGCATCACGCGCCGCTTCACCCATGCGCTGGGTGAAAACATCGGTCCCGAGGTGGACATTCCGGCGCCCGACGTGGGCACCAACGCGCAGACCATGGCGTGGATGATGGACACGTATTCGAACATGGTGGGCGCTGCGCACAAGCAGAGCGTCAAGGGCGTGGTCACCGGCAAGCCGGTTGCGTCGGGCGGAACGCTCGGTCGCAGCAAGGCCACCGCGCAGGGCATGGTCCACTGCGTGACCGAGTGGGCGCGCGAGCGCAACTTCAACCTCGAAGGCGCCACCATGACCGTGCAGGGCTTCGGCAATGTCGGCTCGCACACGGCTTTGATTCTGGCGCGCCTCGGCGTGTCCACGGTCGCCGTCGGCGATCACACCGGCTACCTGTACAACCCGGAAGGCTTCAACGCCCACAAGCTGCAGGAGTGGGTCCTCAAGAACGGCAGCATCCAGGGCTACCCGAACGGCAAGCCGATCACCCGCGAAGAGTTCTTCAAGACCAAGGCCGACATCTTTGCGCCGTGCGCGCTCGAGAACCAGATCGGCGAGGCCGAAGCGCAGATGCTCGACGTGAAGATGATCGTCGAAGGCGCCAACGGACCGACCAACCCCGCGGGTGAGGTCATTCTCCAGCAGCGTGGCATCGACATCCTTCCGGACGTGCTCGCGAACGCCGGCGGCGTCACTGTCTCGTACTACGAGTGGGTGCAGAACAAGCGCTCCGAGAGCTGGACCGAAGAAGAGGTCGACGCGAAGCTCGAAGAAGCAATGAAGCGCGCGTGGAAAGAAGTGAACAGCCTCGCCCGCGCGAAAAAGCTCGACCTGCGCGTCGCTGCCTACGCGCTGGCGCTCATGCGCATCGAAGCGGTCTACAAGGAGCGCGAGATCTTCCCCTGATCTGCGTTGGTTCCGAGGGAGCAGGACGGCTGGGTCGGCACCGCGAAAAACTCGGGCCCGATCGGCTATGCTGCTCGCGATGACGCTTCGCATGGGTACGTGTTTCTTTCTCGCCGCAAGCTGGGTTGCCTGCAGCAGCAGCAAACCGCCCGGCAGTGACGTGGGCTCCAACGATTCCGGGCCTAACGCCAGCGCAGATGCGGGCCCGCCCTCGAGCGACGGCGCGGCCGTTGCACCGAGCGCTGGTTGCAACCTGGCCGCACCCGCGAGCGGCGAGCGCACGTTAACCTTGGAGGGGACCGAACGCAGCTACCTGCTGCACGTACCGGCGGGCTACGATCCGGCCAGGCCCTGGCCGGTGGTGCTGAACTTCCACGGGCGCACGGCCGCATCGATCGGCAAGGCCTCTACGTTGCACGCAGGCCTCAGCCAGATGAACGACAAGGCCGACTCTGCCGGCTTCGTCGTGCTGACGCCGCAGGGCCTGCGCGAGCCCGACGGCGCACAGACCTGGAACGCAGGCCAGTGCTGCGCCGCCGACAGGACGCGCGACGACGTCGGCTTCGTGGATGCCATGCTCGACCAGGCAAGCGCGGCGCTGTGTATCGATGCAAAGCGCATCTATGCTGCCGGCCTCTCCAACGGCGGCTTTCTCGCCAGTCGGCTCGCCTGCGAGCGCGCCGACCGCATCGCCGCGGTAGCCCCGGTGGCTGCCGGCAACGTCTTTTTGGCGTGCAATCCTTCGCGCGCGATCTCGGTGATGTCGTTCCACGGCACAGCCGATGGCGTCGTGCCGTATGCGCCCGCCGTACAGACCACGATGGACTGGGTCGAGCGAAACGGTTGCCAGGCAGTGCCTACCGAGACGTTCCGCAACGGCGACAGCCATTGCGACACGTACGCCGCCTGCGCAGGCGGCGCCGAGGTGGTGCAGTGCACCGTCGACGAGGGCGGCCACACCTGGCCCGGCGGCGTCGACCTGGCTTCGTTCGGCTTCGGCAAAACCACCCAGGATTTGAGCGCCAACGACGCCATGTGGGAGTTCTTCCAGCGGCACCCGCTGCCCTGACTCGTCCGGCCCAGGTCGGCGTAGCGGACACGTTCGCGGCGACGGCCAGCAGTGCCTCAGGTTCGTGTGGGCGGTGGCCCGCGGAATCGTTTGCGCTCCAGCACGAGCCAGAGCAACGCGAGGACGCCGAGGAATGCCGCCGTGATGCCGAGCGCGGCTTCGTTCGGAGGCTGCACGCCGAGCACGAAGATCAGCAGCATCGCGGCGAGCGCGGCGGCGGCCAGTGGTCGAAAGGCCCGGCCCAGCTGGAAGGGACCCATTTTGGTCCAGGTGCGGCCGTAGGCCCGCAGGGCGAGACCGATGGGAACCGCGGCCGACAGATACAAGAAGA
>JAYUXI010000306.1:0-9899 GCA_043753085.1 Myxococcales bacterium
CGGGCCGCCGTGCGTCTGGTACCCGGTGAGCTGCGGCGCCACGTTGGTCTTGCGCGGCAGCTGGCCGGTAAGCGCCAACGCCTGCGGAACGGGCGCGCCCATCATGGTGCCGGCACCCAGCGCATCGGGCGCCACGACGATTCGGACCGGCGGCGCCGGCGCAGTGCCGCGAATGGCTTCGAGTGCGAGCCGAAACTCGGTCGCGTTGCCGAAGCGTTCCTCCGGACGAAACTGCAGCGCGCGGCGCACGTGCTCGGCCAGCGCCGGCGGCGAGCCGTAGTCGGTGAGCGGCCGGATGGCAGCGCGCTCGGCAAGCGTGAACAGCGCCCGTGGGTCGTCGGAGACGATCGGACGCACGCCGGCGATCATCTCGTAGAGCATGACCCCGACGGAGTAGAGGTCGGCCCTGCCGTCGACCTGATCGGCGCGGATGGCCTGCTCCGGCGCCATGTATTCGGCAGTGCCCATCACGGTGCCGGCGACGGTGAGGTTCTTGGCGCCGGGCTCGGTGGTGCGCAGCTTGGCGATGCCGAAGTCGATCAGCTTGATGAGTGGCCGGCCGGCGGCCACGGTGATGAAAACGTTCTCCGGCTTGAGATCGCGATGGATGATGCCGAGGGCGTGGGCCGCCTCGAGTGCGGTCAGGATCTGCACCGTGTATTCGACCGCGCGCGGCTCGGCCACGCGCTGCTCGCGCTCGAGCAACGACGACAGCGGCTCGCCCTCCAGCAGCTCCATCACCAGGTACGGCGCCTGGCCGGATTCTTGCCCGACGTCGAGCATGTGCACCACGTGGGGGCTGCGGATCTGCGCCGCCACCTGCGCCTCCTGCAAGAAGCGCTCGACCAGGCCGGCGCGGTGCAGCATCTCGCGGTGCAGCAGCTTCACCGCGACCCGCGTGCCGAGGAGGGTGTGGCTGGCCTCGTAGACCGAGCCCATCCCGCCGTCGCCCAGCAAGCGCAGCAGCCGGTACTTGCCGGCGATCGTGGTTCCGATGTCGCTCATGAAGAAAGTCCGCGCCGTGGCGCCGAAGCGTCGAATCTAACCGTTCTTGGTCGCCGCCGCATCAAAGCCATCACGTGGCGGGAGCGATCGAGGCGGAGAGCAGCAAATCGGGCCCGTCTCCCTGCGGAATGGCGGCGAACACCGGGGACAGCTCGGCCGGCTGCTCCCTTTCGCCGAAAGCACCGTGGACGGCCATGGCCCGGGCGCTTGGGCCGTCGAGGACGAGGAATAGATCGCGTGAGCCACGGCGGTCGCCGGCGATGACGTAGGCGATCCGTGTGCGGTCGAGCGAGAGCTCCTCGAAGCCGCGCCGGATCAGCACGCGGTGGTTGGTCACGAAGTAGCGTGTATCCCGCATCCACCTGGAGGGACGCACGAACGCGACGTAGCCGAGCGACAAACCCGCGGCGAGCACCATGGCCCAGCCGACCCCAATCGACGCGGCGAACACCCAGAACAGCCAACCCGACAGCGCGTGGTGCACCGACGCGAGCGGCTTGGCGAGGTGTACGGCAGCCCGAACGACGGTGAACACGAGCACGAGCGCGATGGCCATGTTGACGAAGCGACGGCGATCCCAGCGCGTTGCCAGCGGGCGCGCCGTCCACAGCACGCGCTCGCCGTCGTCGAGGCGCTGCGCCAGCGGCAGCGAGCCACTACCCATCGACGATCCCGGCGCCACGCCACGCAAGATCGCCAGCACGCGGTCCGGCGCGTTCAGATCGGACAGGCGCAGCGACAGCGTGCGCCACATCACGCCGGTCGGTACCGCACGGACCAGCACCAGATCGCCAACCCCAGAGGTTTCGGAGTGCCAGTTGATGCGTGCATAACTCAGGCTTTGGCGATCCATGATGCGGCGGAACGGGCCCCGCCTCCAGATCACCTGGCGCTCGGTCATCTCGTACCGCAGCATGGCGCGCCACCATGGCGGCGCGCGCCACACGAACAGGCCCAGGGTGGCCGACGATGCCGACAGCAGCAGCAGCATGGTCGGCGACTGCGCGAGACCACGCGAGACGACGACGGCGAAGCCGAGCGCCATCAGCGACACGAGCACGCAGGCGAGCGCCGCCAGACGCTCACGCAATGGCGCACGCTGCAGCACGGGAGCACTGGACCAGACGATCCGGCCTTCGGCAGAAGGCGGCCCGGTCGGCCTCGCAGGTAGGCTCGCGCGCATCATCTTCGATGTATGTTCGGCCTCCTTCGCACCCTGTAAAGGCGGGCCTACGGAATTCGACCGGAACCCGGAAAGGCGACGCCGCTCAGCCGCAGGCCGGCCCCACGCTGGCGTGCCGTGGCCACCAAGAGGCCGCACAGCTGCGCGAACGACAGGCCGGCGACGGCGGCGGCTTCGGGATACAAGCTGGTGGGCGTGAAGCCAGGCATGGTGTTGACCTCGAGCACGGTGATCTGGCGTGACGCCGCGTCCACGACGAAGTCCGCGCGCGACAGATCCCGGCAACCGAGCGTCTGGTGCGCAGCCACCGCGACGCGCTGGATCTCGTCGAGCAGCTCGGCAGGGTACGGCGCTGGGCACTCGTGAGCGCTCTTTCCCGGGGCGTAGCGCGACTCGAAGTCGTAGAAAGCAGCGCCCAGCGATTCGATGCGAGTAGGCAACAAGGCGCGCAGACCGCCCGCGTCGAGCACGCCGCAAGTGACTTCGTCGCCGCGGACGAAGCGCTCGACCAGGGCGCTTGGCCCTTGCGCCAGCGCCGCCGCGAGGGCTTGCTCCAACGGCTCGAGGACGCCCTCCACGAGCTCGAGGCGGGTGACGCCGAGAGCCGAGCCGCCGGCCGTGGGTTTGACGACCAACCGCGACCCGAGGGCCTGCACGAGTGCGGCCGCGTCACGCGGCGTGTGGGCGGTTCGCCCCGCCGCGATCGGCAGGCCGGCAGCGGCGAAGTGCACGCGGGCGGCCGCCTTGTCCATCGCCAGCGCCGAGGCCAGCACGCCAGAGCCAACGTACGGCAGGCCTACGACCTCGAGCACTCCTTGCAGGCTGCCGTCCTCGCCGGGACCGCCGTGGCAGACCGGAAACACGACGTCGGGCAACAGGGTACGCAGCGCCTCCGGCAGCGCGGCATCGAGCTTTAAGACGTGGACTTCGTGCGCCGGCGCCAGCGCCGCGGCCACCGCGCGCGCCGACACGCGGCTCACCTCGGCCTCGACCGACGGACCGCCGCAGACGACCGCGACCCTCATGGCTTCGCCGACAGATCGCAGAGCTCGAGGCCGAGCGCCCGAGCCGTCGCGAAGATGCGCTCGTCGCGGTAGAACTCGCCGAAGCAGATGCGCTGGACGCCGGCGTTGGCGATCAGCCGGAAACACGCCCAGCACGGCGACGCAGTCACGTAGACGATGCCCTCCGCGATGCGCACGCCGTTGTGTGCAGCCTGCACGATGGCGTTGGCCTCCGCGTGCACGGTGCGCACGCAGTGGCCGTCTTCCAAGAGGTGACCGACCTCGTCGCAATGCGGCATGCCACGGATCGAGCCGTTGTAGCCTGTGGCCAGGATGCTGCGCTCCCGCACGATGACCGCGCCGACGTGCTTTCGCGAGCACGTCGACCGGGTCGCGACCACCTTGGCCACGTTCATGAAGTACTCGTCCCAGCTGACTCGTTCGCGTTGCGTAGGTTGTTCGCTCACGCCGCCATGATTGCCGTATCGTGGGGCTCGAGCAACGTGATGAGGTCGTGGTGTGCGCTTTTCCTGGCTGCGAGTCTGGTGACGACGTCGTCACTCGAGCCCGCGCGCGCGGCTCCTCCAAAGGCCGGCAAGAGCAGGCCTGGCGCCGCCGCGCCGCCCGCAGACGTCGAGACCGCCGAACAGCTGTACCAGAAGCTCGAGTACGAGCAGGCCAACGCCACTTGTCTTGCCGTGCTCAAACGTCGCGGCCTCTCGCACGACGAGCTGGTCCGCACCTACCGCATTCTCGCCGTTACCTACGCAGTGATCGACAACCAAGAACTCGCGAAGGAAACCTTCATCAAGCTGCTCGCCGTCGAGCCCACGTACGAGGCCGACCCCAACCTTGGCCCCCGCGTCAGCGACCCATTTCTCGAAGCCCGCGGCTACTTCCGCGCCCAGAACCAGAAACCCGGCCTCACCGTCGAGCCGCAGATTCGCACCGACGGCGGTACCATCCGGGTCATCGCCTTGGGCCCGCCACGCTTCGTGCGCCGTGTCGTGGTGTCGTACCGGTGGGGCACCAGCGGCGCGATGAACGAGCGCATCGTACCGGCCGCCGAAGGCAACGTCGACGTGATCAAGGCGCCCGCCGGCGCCAACCGCCTCGACTACTTCGTGAGCGCCCAAGACGAAAACGAGAACGCCGTCATGGTGCGGGGCTCGAAAGATGCGCCGATCAGCGTCTTCGCGGAAGCGGCGCCCAAGGGCGCTTCCAGCGCATCCGGCGCGGGCAAGGCCGAACAAGGCCGGTCGATCTTCGTGAGCCCACTCTTCTGGATCCTGACCGGCGTCGTCGTAGCCGGCGGAGCCGTCACCGCCTACTACTTCCTTGGACCTGCAAAGGTTGCAGAAGCAACGTCGGTCAGCCTCCGTCCCGTGCTCGAGTGCGGCGGCGGCGCGTGTCGCTAGATCCCTCGCATTTCGTTGTGGTGTGGTAGCTTGGCGGGTCCCACCGTGCCTACAGGTTTCCAGTGAAGTGCCCGTTCTGTGCGCACCTCGACACCAAAGTAACCGACTCGCGAACCTCGTCCGCCTTGGACGTGGTGCGGAGGCGGCGCGGCTGCGAAGCCTGCGGGCGGCGCTTCACCACGTACGAGCGCGTGGAAGAGGTGCTGCCGCTGGTCGTCAAAAAAGACGGCCGTCGGGAGCCGTTCGATCGCAACAAGGTCATGCAAGGGTTGCGACGCGCGTGCGAAAAGCTCGCCGTCACCAGCGAGACCCTCGACGCGCTGATCGACGAGGTGGAGCGCGAGCTTTCTGCCAGCGGCGAGCGCGAGCTTTCCAGCTTGGCCATCGGCGAAAAGGTGGTCGAGCGACTGCGCGCGGTCGATCCCATTGCGTACGTACGTTTTGCCAGCGTGTACCGGTCCTTCAAAGATCTGCACGAGCTGCGAGAAGAGCTCGACAACCTCGCCAAAGAGAGGGAAAAGTTCGCGCCATGACGTCGAATCGGACGCGCCCGGAGCCGCCGCGATGACACCCGTCGAGCACGACGCGAAATGGATGACCGAAGCGATCCAGGAAGCGCGCAAGGGCCGGCCTTCGCCGAATCCGCACGTGGGTGCGCTGATCGTCAAGAACGACAAGGTGGTAGCGGTCGGCCACCACGATCAAGCCGGTGAAGCCCACGCAGAGGGCGCAGCGCTCGGAGCAGCCGGCGCCGAAGCCCGCGGCAGCACACTTTACGTGACCCTCGAGCCCTGCAACCACCATGGGCGAACCGCCCCCTGCGTCGACGCGATCCTCGCCGCGGGAGTAAAGCGCGTCGTCATCGGCGCGCGCGATCCCAATCCACACGTGGCCGGCGGCGGCATCGAGCGGCTCTTGGCGGCGGGCGTCGAAGTCGACCAGACCGTCTGCACCGAAGAAGCCCAGCGACTCATCAAGCCGTGGACAAAGTTCATTACCACCGGCCTCCCGTTCGTTGCCCTCAAGCTGGCACTCTCGGTCGATGGCCGAATCGCCACGCGCACGGGTGCTTCCCGGTGGATCACCGGCAAGACCGCCCGCGCCAAGGTGCACGCGCTACGCGCAAAGCACGACGCGGTCGGAGTAGGCATCGGGACGGTCTTGGCCGACGATCCCACCCTCACGGTGCGCGATGCGCCGGGCACGCACCCCGTGCGCATCGTGTTCGACAGCAAGCTGCGCTTGCCGCTGTCGTCGAAGCTGATCTCCACCACGGACGAAGCCGCGCTCGTGGTGGTCACCACCGTCGACGCACCGGCAGACGCCGCCGCCGCCCTGGAGGATCGCGGCATCACCGTGCTCCGCGCCGAAAGCACGACCGAAGGACGCGTCGACCTGCTCACCGCCTTGCAAGAGCTGGCGTCGGTGCACGTCGTGTCTCTCATGGTCGAGGGCGGCGCCGAGCTCGCGGGCAGCTTTCTGGCGGCCCGCCTGGCGGATCAGCTGCACGCATTCATCGCGCCCTCGTTGCTGGGTCCGCGTGGTCGGCCGGGCGCGGTCGACTGGGCCGGACCGGCCACCCCTCAAGAAGCGCCGCGCTTGCGGCACCCCACCTGGGAGCTCTGCGGCGACGACGCCTACCTGCACGGCGAGATCCTGTACCCGGACGAACAGGACCAGTAGCCCTGGCCGCCAGTCCCCTCGCGCACACGCGGGTCCCGCGCTACGCTGAGGAGGTCATGATCCGGAGCATTCTGCACTACCCCGACGCCCGCCTGCGTGAAGTGGGCGCCCGCGTCGAAACCTTCGATGCCGCCTTCCGCGAGCTGGTCGACGACATGGCCGAAACCATGTACGCCGCGCCTGGGATCGGTCTGGCGGCCACGCAGATCGGCGTGCCCTTGCAGCTCTTCGTGGTCGACGTCGCCAGCGACGACGAGCCGTCCGACCTGCGCGTGTTCGCCAACCCCGACTTTCTGGAGCGCGAAGGTGAGCTGAAGTTCCAGGAGGGCTGCCTGAGCTTTCCCGGCGCAAGCGAAAACGTCGAGCGCAACGCCAAGGTGCGAGTGCGCGCGCAGGATCGCGACGGCAACATGTTCGAGCTCGAAGCCGAAGGGCTTCTCGCAGTGGCGTTGCAGCACGAGTACGACCATCTGCAGGGCGTGCTCATGATCGACCACCTGGGCCCGCTGAAAAAGCGCGTCCTGCATCGCAAGATGCAGAAGCGCGCCAGCGAGCAACTCACGGCGTAGCGGCGCGTCGGCGGCGGACATTCACTGCCCGCCACCGGTGGCGCTATCGGCCGGAGACTGCGCCGCGCTTGAACAGCGAAGAATCGAGGCGAATGCCCCGCTGCGCGAGCTCGGTGGCGATGCGTGGCACGATGCCGGTGGCGGTGAAGCCGCCGTCGACTGCGCCCTCGCCCACCGAAGTGAAGATGTCACGCACGACGATGCCTTTGGCGTCGACGCCGGAAAGCTCGGAGATGCGTGCAATGCGCACCCTCCGGTCGGCCGTGGTGGCGACCTCTATCGCGATGTCGAATGACTCGGCCAGCGCTTCGCGCGCGGCGCTTTCCGGCAGGCCCGGCCGCGCGAACACGAGCTGGGTGGAGAAGCGCGCGAGCGCCTGGCGCAGGCTGGAGCCAAGCGCGGCGGCGATCACGCCGGGTTGGCCATCGGCAATGCAGTCGATCAATGCCGCGGCCACGCCATTGGCCAGGCGGGTGACCACGAGGCGATCGGTGCGCAGGCGCGCCGCGGCGTGCAAGCCCACCACGGAAGCCTGCACCGACACGGTGTGGGCCTGCGGGGCGTGCACTTCGGTGGTTTCTTGCACCAGCGCGATGCGCTCGCCCGGGGTCGCGAGCGACACCAGGCCGGCGACGATCTCTTCGGCCGACAGCGCCGTGGGACCCGAGACGAGCAGGCCGACGTGACCGGCGACGCAGGCTTCGAGGAACGTGCCCATGGCGCGCGACATGGCGCCGCCGCGCACGAGATCGTCGAGGTTGCGGTCGACTACCTGGCGCTTTTTGATGACGAAAACGTAGTTGGTCGAAGCGGGCGGAAACACCACCGACAGCTGAGCGCCGCGGGCGAGCCGGCGCTCCAGCGCGACCTCGCCGGCGAGTGGCAGTCCGCCGCTCTGGTCGAGCAACCGCGCCAGCGCGCGGCCGGCCGCGTGATCGCTGGTGAACGACGTGTCGGCGACGCGCCAGGCACCCTGCCGCACGACCAGCAGCTGATCGTGACGCAAGCAGTGGATCTCGGAGATCTCTTCGTCGTCGAGCAGGTGGGCGAGCGGGCCCACGGCGACGAGCTCGGCCATCGCGTCGCCGACGAGCGCGTCGAGGTCGACGCCCTCCGGCACCTCACCCGCCCCACGCATGCTGCCGGCTTGCTCGCGGACGAGGCGCTCGAGGCTCTGCGATTGGTTCGCATCCAGACGGACGCCGACCTGGCCGAGATCGACGGCCTGGCCGACGCGGTTCATCAGCGCCAGCAACGCCAGCGCCCGACCGGCGGGCGCTGACGTGTCACGCGACGGCGGGCGCGCAGCGGGCGCCGCCGCGCCGCCCGAAGGCCCCGGCGGTGGCAAGGGCGGCGGTGCCCCTGGCGAGCTGGGTCGCGCGAGCGGAGCAAGGCCACGCGGTTCGGGCGGCATGGCCGGCGGCGGAGCAGACGCCGAGTTGCTGGTGCCCGAGCCACCGGTGAGCCCGCTCGGGCCGACCGCCATGGGCGGCGGCGCAGGGCTGCCTTCGGCCGGCGGCGCCAGGCTCGCGCGAAGCGGCTTCTGGTCCATCGGCATGGTGCTGGCGCGCGGCAACAGGCTCGGGCGCTTCAGCGGCTCCGGCGCGTTCGACGCGCCGGCCAATGGCGAAACCAAGGGCGCAATCTGCGCCGGAGGCGGCGGACCGTCGTCGGGTGTAGCGATGGCATGGCCCGGAAGCTTGGGCCGTGGCGGACCACTCTGGCCGGGGGCGGCGGCGAGCGCACCCTGCTGCGCCAGCGGCGAAGCCAGCGGAAGCGCCGGCAGCGGGTTGTTCGGGGCGTCGCGCACGGGGCTCTGCGCGCTACCCATGGTGGCCGGATCCGGCGGCGGCTCGGCCTCGTTGATGGCAAAGCTGCCCAGGGCGGAGTCGAGGCGCAGCACGAAGTCGCCGACGTAGACCTTGTCGCCCTCACGGACGATGGTGGCCTGGGCGATTTTCCGGCCGTTTACGTAGGTGCCGTTGGTGCTCTTCAGGTCGGTGACGATGAAGCGCCCGTCGCGAAAAAGGAGCCGAGCGTGGTGCTTGGAGACGTTGCCCTTGGGCAGGACCAGATCGTTGCCCTGCACGCGGCCCACGTTGATCTCGTTCTTGTCGAACGACTCTTTGCGCTCCGCTCCCCCTTTTTCGCTGATGATGATCGAAAACATGCTCACCGTAGATCGGCGGGATGGTCCGCGCGGTCTGTTGCCGCGGGGTCGCCGGATTTCGGTCTCGCCTCTGCGAGTCCCGGGGTTGCTCGTGGAGCTCTTTGGCTCCACCTGACTGCAGCCGGGATTGTCCGAGGATTGACCTGTGTATGTCAATCTACTCGCGTCGATGATTCAGGCGCGCTGCGATTCCCGCGGTGATCACGCGTCGGTTCGAGACGTACGCACTTCGCCAGCCACGATTCCGAGCAGCTCGGCGGCCAGCGTCATCACGTCGCGCACGGTGTAGCCGCCCTCGCGCAGCTCCTTGTAAATCGTCTTGGCGAGGATCGGGAGGGCTCGGGGATCGCGACCGGACGGCGAGGAATCCAAAGATAGGGCCATGGCTGCTCGGTAAGCAACCATCGTGCCAAGCAGTAAGTCTGGCGTTTCACCCACTTTCTCGCTCCAGCCGCGTAGCGAATTGGCCGTTGATGAATACGCGCGAAGCGCGCTACGCACTGGGAAGGAGCCGTGGCTGGGTTCGCGAAGCACGGCCCGGATCGCACTGGATATGGTAGCCCTCGGCGCCATGTCGTCGGTGCTTCCGCCTGGAAAACCTGCCGAACGTGCGCTTGGCCTGTCGACCTGGCTGCACGCCGCGGCGCTCTACGTGCTGGTCAGCATCGTGTTTCTGACGTGCGCGTGGGATCGCCTCGGCGCGCACACCTCCTACAACCACTTCGCGCAGCTGGCCGACGCGTGGCTGCACGGCCGCCAGGACATCGTGCACGGTGGCCCACCGTACGCACACGGCAACGACTTCGCCGAGTTCGCCGGCAAGACCTACATCAGCTTCCCGCCCTTCCCGGCTGCGTTGATGCTGCC
>JAYUXI010000307.1:0-1550 GCA_043753085.1 Myxococcales bacterium
CGGCAGCGCGTGCCCACGTGACGGTGGCATCCACGCGCGTGCCCACGTAGAGATCGCCGGCACCCGAAAGGTTGGTAACGACTAGCGCATTGGGATCGAAGCGGTAGTCGGGACCGACCCCGTCGTCAGGCAGGCTGGCGACGACGCTTGGCGTGGCGTCCGTGACGAGAGATGGGAAGTAGAAAAGCCGGCTGGGCAACCCCGTGGCCGTTCCGTCGTGCACCGCGAGTACCCACAGGCCCTCTGCTTCGTGCGCGATACGAACGATTGTGCGGTGTTCGAGCTCGACCGATGAGAGTGTGGCGGGCGGTACGGAGTCGGGGCCGAAGAACACTGGAATTTTGCGAACTGTGCCATTCTGCTGCGCAGCAAAACTTGCTCGTTCGTCGGCTGCAAGAGCGGGCGGCGACGAGAAGCCAGCGTCCAGCGTCCGGGGAAACCTGCTGAACGGGCTGCCGAAGTCGAGCTCGGTCAGGTTTCGCGCATCGGCGAACAGCATCGCCCCATTGTTCTGTTCGCTTGGTGGCAACAGCGCCACCGTGCCCGTGAGTCGCGCGGGCTCTTCGCCGCCGACGTACGCCGGCGTGACGTTCTGCGGCACCACGATGCGCTGGCCCGCCGCTACGCGAGGCCGCACGCAGCTGAGCACTTCCCAGACCGAACGGCCCTCGCGGCGGCCACGCATGATCAGGGTATCGCCCGCGCTGCCGAGGACTTCGCTCGTGAGGTCTCGTTCGAGCGTAGGAGCACCCGTGCGCAATGCACGCAAAACGAACGCTCGCTGCGGACCCACCATGCGGAAGCGCGTCGTGTCCAGACGAACGGTGCCGCCCTCCCACTCCAGCTCGTACGCGTAGGCGCCGGTGATGGGCAACCAGCTCGCTTCGGTATCGCCGTTGCCCTCCTCGCACACGTCGTAGAACTGGAAATCGTCCACCGAGGCGTCTGCCCCCGCCATTGCGTCGGGCGCGACAGCGTCGACCGCCACGTCGGCTGGGGTTCTTGCTGCGTCCGAAGTAGGGGTGAGCGACTCACTCCCGCAGTCGAGCGCCACGAAGGCGGCGGCGGCCAAACACGTCGACGCAAGGACGATCGAGCCGCTTCGCTTGACTGGAGTCGATCTCACCATGCGACAGCCTCCGCCACGGTCAACGAACGTACCAGCCGGAAGCCGGTGGCGTAGCTGGCGCTCGCGTTCCGGATGGTGGGCCGGGCGCTCGCGGTGAAAGGCGCTGCGCCGCTCCGGAGCCAGGCCGTGGAAGCTTCATAAGAGCTGCCACCGAAGCCCACCGTGTCGAGCTCGGCGACGAGCGGATCAGGATCAGTCTGCGCGGCAAGACCAAGCGTATTGGTAGGAGGCGACGAGGCCGTGAACTCGCCGACGTTGCCCATCATGTCGAAGAGGCCCCAGGCGTTCGGCGCCCGCGTCCCCACCGGGTGGCTGTACAGTCCCCCGTTGGCGCAGTACCACGCCGCGGCGTCGAGATGAGCCAGCGCCACGCAGCCGTCCCCGACCGGCACGAAGTCGCCGCTCGGGAACGTAGTGGTAG
>JAYUXI010000308.1:0-9896 GCA_043753085.1 Myxococcales bacterium
CTCGGCTCGCGGGCGCTGGTGGTCGATGTGGCGCCAAGCGACGAGCACGGACTGCTTGCCTCGCTCGAAGCCGGCGAGGTTGCGCTGCTGGTGGCTACGCGCAAGGGCGTCACCGCGCTGCGCCGCGCCGCGCTCGCCCATGGTATCCCCTACGCCACCACGCTGGAGGGCGCCCACATGTACGCAGAGGCACTGGCAGTACGACGGCTCAGCGCTTTTCGCGTCCAGAGCTTGCAAGAACGAGGAGGCGCAGCGTGAACAAGGCACGTCTAGTGCTGGAAGACGGCACGGAGTTTTCGGGGCACGCATTCGGGGCCGAGGGCACACGCACCGGCGAAGTGGTGTTCCACACGGCCATGAGCGGCTACCAGGAGATGCTCACCGATCCCTCGTACGCCGCGCAGATCCTGGTGCTTACCGCCGCGCAGATCGGCGCCGTCGGCACCAATGCGGACGACGACGAAGCGGCGCGCGTGTTCCCCACCGCGCTCGTGATCCGCGATCACGTACCCGGCTCCAACTTTCGCAACGGTGAAGAGCTGGACGCGTACCTGGCCCGGCACGACGTCACCGGCGTCACCGGCTTCGACACGCGCAGCCTGGTGCTGCACATCCGCAGCCGCGGCGTGCTGCGCGGCGTGGTCACCACGGATCTGGCACCGAACACGCACGCCCTGGCCGAGCTCGCCCGCACCGAAGCGCCGATGGAAGGTCGTGATCTCGCCAGCACCGTTGCCACCAAGGAGCGCTACGCGTTCACGCCGCGCAGCCGAGCGGTGCTGCCCGGCGACGAGCCGCCCGTGCTGCGTGAAGCCGCCGTGCACGTGGTCGCCTTCGACTTCGGCCTGAAGCGCTCGATGCTGCAGTTTCTCGCCGAAGAGGGCGCACGCATCACCGTCGTGCCGCCGGGCACCACCGCCGCCGACGTCCGTGCGCTCGGCGCCCAGGCCGTGTTCCTCACCAACGGCCCCGGCGATCCCGCGGCGGTGGCGCCCGCCATCCGCACCGTGCGCGAGCTGCTCGGGACGCTGCCCATCTTCGGCATCTGCCTCGGCCACCAGATCCTGGCGCTCGCCGCCGGGGGCACCACGTCGAAGATGAAGTTCGGCCATCGCGGCGCCAACCAGCCCGTGCAGGAGCTCGCCACGGGGCGCTTGCTCGTAACCGCGCAGAACCATGGCTTCTCGGTCGACGAGAAGCTGCCCGCGGGCGTCACCGTCACGCACCGCAACCTGAACGACGGGAGCATCGAGGGCATCGCGATTCCGGACGCCCGCGCCCGCAGCGTGCAGTTCCACCCCGAGGCCTCACCGGGCCCGGAAGACGCGCGTCGCCTGTTCCGCGAGTTCCTGGAGCTGGCGCAACGGTCGTAGGGCGGCACGGACAGCTTCAGCGACTGGGGCTGCCCGGCAAAGGCCAACTGTGCCAGGGCAGTTGGCGGGCATGCGCTCATCGGCGGGGTGGCCATCCAACTTCGCACCGCAAGCGTTCGCGTTGGCTACGGATGGCAAATCGACTACTTGCCGCTCGGAACCTTGTACTTTGCAAATACTTCGTCGACGTCGCTCTTGCTGTCCGGCGAGGTGAGCAGCGTGGCGCGCCCACTCCTCGAGAACAAGAGACCGTGCAGGCAGCCGAACGACATGTGAATGTCGGCCCGCTCGGCGCCGCGCGTAACCCGGAAGCCGTGCCGCGGCTCGTTGCACGCCACCATCGAGTTCTTGTGCCGCGCGATGCCGCCGAGCAGGGCTTCGAGCAACGCCTTGCGGTCGGCCGCGTCGGTCACCACGGCGTGGCCGACGACGCGGTGGCCGTGGAACACGTCAGCGCCGAGCGGACCCGCGTCGGGCGGGAGGGCGAGGCTCTCGGGCGCGGTCGCAAAGATCTCCAGCGTCTCCGCGCCTTCGAACAAGGCGCGCGCGTCGGCGGGCATGTTGACTTGAAACCCCTGGCTGACCTTCTTACGGCCCGCGTCCTCGCAGGAGTTCGCGCAGCTGCACAGAAACGCGAAGCAGAGTGGGATCAGGCAACGCATCGAGCCCGACCATGCCACGGCCAGGCTTGCCCACGCCAGTGTCGACGCTCTAGCCTGGCGGCATGCGCACCCCTCTCGCGTTCCTGCTCGCTCTTGCCCTTGCCTCCGCTGGCCCCGCTTGCACCAAGCGCGAGACCCCCGCCGAGCCCAGCCGAGCTGCCGTCCCGGTCGACGGCCACCTGCGCGTCGAAGCCGGCGACAATGGCTTTTCACCCAGCACCGTGGCCGTGGCGAAGGGCCAGAAGCTCACGCTCGAGTTCGTGCGCACCAGCAAAGACACGTGCGCCACCGCCGTGGTGTTTCCCGAGCTGAAGATCGAAAAGGAGCTGCCGCTCACGCAGACGGTGGCGATCGAGATCCCCACCGGCGAAGCACGTACGCTCGCATTCCAGTGCGGCATGGGCATGTACAAGTCGAAGGTGGTCATTCAGTGAATCGTCCCTAACGTGGCTTCGATGAAAGCCGTCGTTCTCGCCGCCGCCGCCGCCGCCGTCGGTACGTTGCTCCTCTCGTCGAGCGCCCACGCAGACGACGATGGCAGCACCGACACGGACACGGCCGCCTGGCGTTCGAATCGCGGCGTCCAGACCAGCTTCGGGCCCTCGCTCCTCGTGCCCACGAACAGCCGCCAGAACTACGGCTTCGGGCTCGAATTCGGGCTGCGCTACGGCATCAAGGTGGGTCCCACGGTGCTCGCGCCGGGTGGTCGCGTCGCCGGGTTCTTCCAGTCGTCGCGCTTCTATGGCGACCTCATGCCCACGCTCCGCTGGACCATTCCGCTCGGCCCGTTCGCGCCGTTCCTCGAGGCCGGCGCCGGTCCTGGCGTCGCCAGCAACCCCGGTCGTGGCGGCGTCGGGCTGCTCGGCGGCGGCGGCTTCATGATCCACTTCGGCGACGTGTTCGGCCTGGGCGCCCGCGTCGCGTACGAGACCATTCTCGGCACCGACGCAGGCCCCGCGAAGCCACGCTTCAGCGTGCTGTCGATCGGCCCGATGCTGCAGTTCGGATTCTGACGGTCGCAACGCAGCCTACCTGTGGCACCATCCGCGCGATGCAGGCACCCACGCCGAAAGCGGGCGGCTCGAGCGGTACGCTCTACATCTTCGCGGCGCTGATCCTGGGCGTGTTCCTCGGCGGGTTCTTTCCGCAGGACACCCACCCCGTGCTGTACGAAGCGTTTCGCTTCTGCTCGCGCGCGTTCATCGCACTCATCAAGGGCCTGATCGTGCCGCTGCTGCTCTCCACGATCATCGTGGGCGTGGCGCAGACCGGTGACTTTCGCGCGGTCGGCCGCATGGGTGGCAAATCGCTGCTGTACTTCGAGATCGTCACCACCATCGCGCTGGGCATCGGTCTGGTCGTGGCCAACGTGCTGCGCCCGGGCGACGGCCTGCCGCTGGACCTGAAGGCCACCACCGGCGATCTGATTCCGAAGCACCCGCCCACCGGCTGGGACATCGCCATCCACCTGTTCCCCTCGAACCTGGCCAAACACGCGGTCGAGGGCGACATCTTGCCAATCGTGATCTTCGCCGTGCTGTTCGGCGTCGCGTTGGTGCGGATCGGGCCGCGCGGAAAGCCGGTCATGCAGTTCTTCACCGGCGTCGCCGAAACGATGTTCGGGTACACTGCACTCATCACCAAGCTCACGCCCATCGGCGTGTTCGGGGCGATGGCGTACAACGTGAGCCACATGGCCGCCGGGCACGAGCTGCCTTCCGGCGCCACCATCCGCGGCTGGTCTGCCGTAGTCTACTTGCTGGGTCGCTACGCCAAGCTGGTCGGAAGCATGTATCTTGCACTTGGGCTGCTGGTGCTGCTGGTGTTCGTGCCGGTGTTGCTGGTCACGCGCACGCCGGTGCTCGGTTTTTTCAAGGCCGTGCGCGAGCCGGTAGTGACGGCGTTTTCCACCGCCACGAGCGAGGCTGCGCTGCCGCGCCTGCTGGAAAGCGTGGTCGAGTTCGGCGTGCCGCGGCGGGTAGCCAGCTTCGTGATTCCGGCGGGGTATTCGTTCAACCTCGACGGCTCGACGCTGTACCTCGTGCTCGCCAGCCTCACGATTGCGCAGGCGGCCGGCATCCACATGCCCCTCTCGCAGCAGATCGTGATGGTGCTCGTGTTCATGCTCACGTCGAAGGGGGTGGCCGGCGTGCCGCGCGCCACGCTGGTGATCATCGCGGCTACCTGCGGCGGCTTTGGCCTGCCCGGTGAAGCCGGCATCGCCATGATCCTCGCCGTGGACGAGATCATGGACATGGCGCGCACCGCGGTGAACGTGCTCGGCAATGGCCTCGCCGCGGTGGTGGTCGCCAAGTGGGAGGGCGTGTTCGGCCAGGTCGATGCGCCGGTCGCCGAGGTCGAGCCAGAAGTCAGTGCGCGCTGAAGATGAGTGGGTAGGTGGCCACCACGATGCCGGATGGATTGGGCGCGGGGAACTGCAGTTTGCGGAACTCGTCGACAACGCAGCCCACCACCGTGTGGTCTGCCAGCATCGGCTCGTTGCCCTCGACTCCGGCGGCCAGCGTGGTGCGTGAATCGCTCTTGGTCAGCTGGTTTGCTGCCGACGCCACGCGGCCGTCGCGACCGATGACCAGGCGCACGCGCACCTTGCCGCCGGGCGCGTTCTGGTTTTTGGCCAGGGCGGCCTGGTAGCACGCGCTCATCTTGTTCATGTTCGCGCGCACGACGCGCTGGATGGTGCTGGCCGACAGGTGGCCCTTGGCCTGCTGCGACTCGTCGATGGGGCTGGGCTCGGCTGGCATCGGCGCCGGCGCGTTCACCTGCGGGGCCGCCGGCGGCGGAGCAGGCGGCATGGCCGGGGGCGGCGGCGGCCGCGGCGGCGGGGGATTGCACGCGGCGGCGACCAGCACGACGAAGCAGGCGATGCGCATGACCCCACGCTAGCGGATCGCGCTCGCGGCCCCGTCCACAAAGAGGCTACAACGGCCACCATGAACGAAGCTCCGCAGGTGCGCATCGAACGTCACGAGGGCGGCGTCGTCACGCTCGTTCTCGACGACGAGAAGCGCAAGAACGCCATGACTCCGGTCCTGGGCGACGCCTTCCGCGACGCGCTCGCCGGCCTGCATGACGAGTGCGCATCCGGCGCGGTGCGCTGCGCCGTGATCACCGGCGCGGGCGGCGCTTTTTCGGGCGGCGGCGATCTGGCGATGCTCGAGCGTCTGCGCTCCGCCAGCTTCGTCGAGAGCTACGAGTTCATGCTTGGCTTCTACCGACGCTTTCTCGCCGTGCTCGACCTGCCGGTGCCCACCATCGCCGCCGTGCGGGGCCCCGCCATCGGCGCGGGGCTGGCCGTGGCGCTCGCCTGCGATCTGGTGCTGTTCGCCCAAGACGCCAAACTGGCCTTCAACTTCGTGTCGCTCGGACTGCATCCGGGCATGGGTGTAACCTACCTCCTTCCGAAACGCGTCGGCGCCGAGCGCGCCCGCGAGCTGCTGTTCACCGGCCGGCGCTTCGACGGCCAGGAAGCGGTCGCGATGGGCATGGGCCTCGAGGCCCTTCCCGACGCGGACGTGCAGCCGCGCGCCCTCGCGTTGGCCACCCGCATCGCGCAGGCAGGGCCGTTGGCGGTGCGAGCCACCAAGAAGAACCTCGGCGTGGACCGCGTGGCCCTCGACCGCGCCCTCGAGCGCGAGGCGTTTGCCCAGGCCGAGAGCTACGCCAGTGCCGATCTCGGCGAGGGTCTCGCCGCAGCGAAGGAGAAGCGCAAGGCCTCCTGGAGCACCACGCCATGAGCGTGCGCGCCTGCGACGTTCTCGCCGCGCTCGACGCGCTGGTGCCGTTGCGCCTGGCCGAGCCCTGGGACAACGTGGGATTGCTGCTCGGAGATCAGGCCACGGAGGTAAAGGGGGTCCTGCTCACCATCGACCTCACACCGGAAGTGGTCCGAGAAGCATTGCGCGTCGGCGCGAACCTCGTCATCGCGTACCACCCCCCGATGTTCCGTCCGCAAAAGGCCATCGTCGCCACCGATCTCGCCTATCTGGCGCTGCACCACCATCTGGTCGTGCTCACCCCGCACACCGCCCTCGATGCAGCGCGCGGCGGCACGTGCGACGTCATGGCCGAGCGCCTCGAACTGCTCGGTGTCGATCCGCTCGTCGAAAAGGAGCCGGGGCTCGGTGCCGGACGCGTCGGCCAGCTGGACACGCCGGTCTCTGCTGCTGACTTCGTGGCCGCGGTGAAGCGCGCCTTTGGCGTCGACCACGTGCTGGTCTGCGGGCACGTGGCCGCGGTGCGCCACGTGGCGGTGTGCGCCGGGGCGGGCGGGGGTCTGCTCGACGTGGTGGTGGCCGGGCTGCCACGGCCCAGCGGCCGGCTGGTGATCGACGCATACGTCACGGGCGAGCTGTCGCACCATGAGGCACTGCGCGTGGTGCGCGCCGGCAAGCTCGCGGTGCTGCTGCGTCACTCGGTCAGCGAGCGGCCGGCGCTCGAGAGCCTGTGCAGCGCGATGGCTGCCAGCATCGGCGTGCCCGTCACGGTAAGCCTCGAAGATCACGATCCGATGCGCTTTGCGTGACTGACATCGCTGTCGCGCCCAGACAGCAATGTCACGGCGGTGGCACACGGGTTGCCGCGTACGCCCGGCGCGGGTCTCGCCCGGTGTTGGCTCGATGCTTGCTCTGGACTCCCACGCCAACATGAAAACCATTGAACTCGGAAGCTGGGCTCTCTGCGTGGCCCTGGCGGGCTGCAGCGCCAACGACTCTGCGGCATTCGACGAAGGATCGTCGCCTCGAGGCAGCGACAACGGCAGCCCCGGCTCGGGCGCGCCGCAGCCCGGAGCGGCCCCACCGGGTGAAGAGCAAGAGGTCGAGTCTCTTTACGAAGCGCCGGTTGCCACTGGCCGTTCGATCTGGGTCGCCAACCCGAAGAGCGGCCGCGTGGCGTACATCGATGCGTCCTCGCTGAGCGTGACCACCATCGACGCGGGCGACGGTCCGTCGCATCTGGCCGCCATACCGGGCCGCGCCGGCGAAGCGGTGATCGTGCTCAACGAACGCTCGCAAGACGCCACGCTGATCGAGCGCACCGCCGCGGGCGCTGCGCTTGCCACGTTTCCGGTCGCCGCCCAGGCCAACTCGTGGGCGATCGCCAAGAGCGGCCGCGTCGCCGTCGCCTGGGCCGACGCGCGGCTCGTGTCCGGCGCTCCCGAGACCGAGGGCTTCCAGGAGCTCACCGTGCTGGACACCGAGGCGGGCGCCGCGGCGAAGTCCACCGTGCTGGCCGTCGGCTACCGGCCCCTGTCGGTCGGCTTCGACACCGCCGAGACCCGCGCCTACGCGGTCACCCAGGACGGCATCGTGCTGATCGACCTCACGACCGATCCGCCGGCGCTCCTCTCGAACATTCCCCTCGGCGACGATCCGCTCGCCGAGAACCCACTCACCCGCGACGTCGTGGTCACGCCGGATGGCGCGTACGCGTTCGTGCGCCGCGACGGCAAGGCTACCATCGAGGTGCTGCGCCTCGCCGACGGCGCGCGCGCGACCATCACGTTGCCTGGCGCGGCGTCGGATCTGGACCTCACCGCGGACGGCGCCCGCGCGGTGGCCGTGCTGCGGGGCTCGTCGCAGGTTGCGCTGCTGCCCGTGCCCGCCATCTTCGACACGCCCGGGGGCTTCACCCTGATCGACGTGCCGGAGCGCACGGTCGCGTCGGTAGTGCTGGCTCCGGCCACCGAGCTGGCGCTGCTCTTCACCAACGCCACGCCGGTCAAGTCGCTGACCATCGTGCCGCTGGGCGCGCCGGCCGAGCTGCGCACCGTGCGCCTCTATTCGCCCGTGCTCGGCGTGTTCCCGGCACCGGGGGGCAGGGACGCGGTGGTGCTGCACACGACCGGGGCCGACGGCGGCGGGGCCTTCAGCCTGGTCCGGCTCGACGAAGCCTTGCCAGCACGCATCGCGGCCACGCAGGCGCCGCCCTTCTCGGTGGCGGTGACCAACGAGCACGCCATCGTGACCGAGCGCGACGATCGCACCGGCGTGTATGCGGCGCAGATCGCCAAGCTGGCCACGCTGGCGGTGGATCGGTATCCGCTCGCGAGTCCGCCGCTGGCGGCGGGCGTCGTGGTGGAACTGCGCCGCGCCTACGTCTCGCAGGCGCACCCGGACGGCCGCATCACGTTCTTCGATCTGGACACGGGCCTCTCGCGAACGCTCACCGGCTTCGAGCTCGGCGCGCGTGTCGTCGACGGGTCAGCGCCAACGGCGCAAGGAGACGAACGATGAAACTTCGAGCCACGTTCGCGTGCATCGGCCTGCTTGCCGGGTGCGGCGATCGCAACGAATTCTGGGACCAGCAGCTGCCGCAGCAGGCGCAGACGTTCGGGCTGCAAGCCAGCGTCGTAGCGCTCGATGCCCCCGCGGATCGCGCGCTCGTGTTCCGCTCGCGCGGCGGCGAGCTGTTGCAGCAGAGTCTGCCGGTCGGTCGCAACGTGGTGGCCACCGCCGTGTCCACGGATCTACGCCGGCTCGCCCTGCTGGCCGCCGGGGATTCCGTGCAGGACGAGCCCGACGACCCGAAGCCGCAGCTGACCGTGCTCGAAGCCGCGCCCGGCGCCGAGCCCGCGGTTCGTACGTTCCCGCTGGCGGCGCCGCACTCGGGCCTCGTCCTCGATCCGCGCGGCGAGTTCGCCGTGGTCCACGCCTCGCCCAGCGCGCAAGGATCCGTGCAGCTTGCAGAGAATCCGAACGAGCTGATCTTCGTGAACCTGAGCAACGGCACGCTGGTCACGCGCTCCCTGCGCAGCTTCGGCGGCAAGCCGCAGCGTTTCACGTTCACCCCGCCGCTCGGCCTGCCGGGCGGCACGCGGCGGCTGCTGGTCATCGAGACCGAGCAGGATCTCGCACTCATCGATCTGGCCCACCTCGACCGACCGGAGATCACCGTGCGCCTCACCAGCGGGCAGGACGCGCGCGTGGTGCAGCCTGCCGGCGTCGTGTTCGACGACGGCGACGTGTCCCGCGACGACGACACGCGTCTGGCCGTGCGCACGCAGAACGGCAACGACGTGGTCACGCTCACGTTGCTGCCGGCTCCGGAGACACCCAATGGGTTCAAACCGGTCATCAACCTCGCATCGGCGGGCGGTGTCGTGTCCGACCTCGCGTTCGTGCAGACCGATGCGGGGCTGCGCGTCGCGGCGCTGGTCCCGAGCGCTCGCAAGGCGGTGCTGATCGAGCCCGACACCTCTCGCACCGTCGACGTCGACCTCGGTGCGTCGCTGTCGCGGCTCTCGCTCTCGGGCGGCAGCCCGGACGCCGCCCGCGCTTCGGCGGCAGGCGACGTGGCGCTGCTCTACGGCGCGAACGGCTCGTCGAGCGTCGGCTTCTGGTCGTTCCGCGGCGCCGCCGAGCGGCCGTACCGCAGCGTCGAAATCCTGCCGCTGCCGTCCCCGGTCAGCGAGGTTCGCGCCATCGCCCAGCTGCCGAACGCGCGCCTGGCTCTCGGCGCCGGCAGCCTCTTCGTGCTCGATCTAGCCCAGCGCACCGCTTCGCCGCTCTCGACCCAGTCCGGAGCCGTCGTCCACGTGGCGCCCGATGGCGGCCGCTTTTGGGTGTATAGTGCAGGCGGCTCGGAGCTAGCCCGCTTCGACGTGGCGGGTCTCGGTTTGTCGCGAGTCCAGCTCCAGCGCCCCCTGCAGTCGGTATTCGACGTGGAGACGGAGGGCGGCGGTCGCACGCTCTTCGCGCTCGACGTCCAGGGTGCGGGCTCCCTCACCATGATCGATGCGCTCGCGCCCGATCCCTCGCGTCAGGTACACCTGGCGGGCTTTTTCCTCACGGGTGCACCATGAACCGTCTCACGTCTTTTGGGCTTGCCCTCGGCCTGCTCG
>JAYUXI010000309.1:0-4086 GCA_043753085.1 Myxococcales bacterium
AGGCGCCACGTTCGAGGTGCCGCGCTCGGTCACGGCCACGGTGACGTTCGAGGTGACGGTTCCCGAAAGCGTGCCCACGAAGGCGCGGACCACGACCGGGCCGGCGATCGGCGTGACCACGCGGAGCGTGCCGTCGTCGGCAATCTGGGCGATGTCGAAGCGATCGATGGACCACAGCGGGTTGACGACGCCGGTGTAACAACCCGGTGGCTGCAAGGTGGCCGTGAACCGCACCGAGTTCGCCGCCGTCAGACTGGTGATGGCGATGTCTTTGGCGGGCGCGGTGTTGGGCGTGACGCTGAGCGACGTGCACGTCGAGATGGACGTGGCGGGCTTCGGCTCGAGCGTGAGGCCGGCGTCGTTGGCCACCAGCCCGGCGTCGTTGCCGGCGTCGAGACCGGTGGGCGTGTCGACGAAGGTGGCGCACGACTGCGAGCACGCGTTGGCGCACGCCCCGGGAGTGCCCGCGATGTCCATTAGGTCTACGCCAGACAGCGAACGCGTGTACGACTCACCGGATTCGAGGCACTGGCCCCAGCGCGTACCGTCACACGTGGTGGTGCCGCGGGTGCACACGACGTAGTCGTCGTACGTGGCCGACACCTTGCCACAGAGTGCTTGTTCGCCCGCCGTCGCACAGGGGCAGCCTTCCGCCGGATCCGCGCAGGAGTCGATCGGCGTGACCGGAACGAAGCCGGGATCGCCCGCTTGCAGACCGGGTTCGCCCTCGGAACCACATCCGCCGAGAACCGCGCCCGCGGCGGCCGAGACGACGAGCGCGAGCGCAGCCAGGTACGGCAAAGAGGGACGGAGTCGGTGTGATGACATGGTTGCCTCGAGAGCGGAGCGCTCCGAAAGAGAGTTCGTGTGCAACAGCCGTACCTTCGTCGCCACCTTTGGCCGGATAACCACTGCGCGAGCCCGCGGGCTGCAATTCATGGCCTATGCAAAGAAGGCATCGGATTCGGCTTCCCACGCCGGACCCGTACGCACCGCAACGTTTGCGGAGCCGTGACCTAAATGCGCGTGCGAGACGTGGGGCGAGCGCGCACCTTCACGCTCGCCGTGGGTTTTCTGGCCGTCACCGCGAATGCTAGGTGCACGGCGCCATGAACGACGTCGAAGCGTCATACGAAAGAACGACACTCGCGCCGAGTGACCTCAGGGCATGCTGCCGAGCAACAGCAGCGCGATGCTGGACACGTAGAGCGAAAGCCCCACCACGAGCAGGCCCAGTGACCACGAGTAGACGCGGGTCTTCTCATCGCGCCGGGCCAGCGCGAACCGGATGGCAGCATCCAAGCCGCAAGGCTGCATCTGCGTGGTCCAGCGCACGCGCAAGATCCCGACCATCGTGAACGCGGCTGCCACGAGCACGCAGACCAGACCGAGCACCAGCAGCCACGCGGCGAGCTTTCCGGAGCGCGCGATGCTGGCACCGGAGAAGCCGGTGACGGTGATGGTGATCCCGGCCAACGACAGCAACGTCTGGGCGCGATTGGCCAAGATGGAGAGCTGTGCGTCGAGCCGCCCCAAGATGGCCACGGCGTCGCCGGCGTAGAGCGCCAGCAAGTGCTCGACTTCTTGCTCACGGGTGGCAAGGGCTGCAGTGGCGGTGGCTTGGACAGGCACGAACGGCGCGGCTCTCAAAACCCTGGGTTGCGGCCGACCGGCGCACGCGGCTTGCTGCTCTTGGACGGCTGCAGACGAAGCGCCGACGAGGCGATCGCGGGCGCTGGCGGAGCGGCGTTCGGCGTGAGCATCTGCGGCATTGGCGCTGCCTGCGAAGTCGGCTGCGGCGGTGGCTCGAGATTCATCGAGGCGGACGGCTCCTCGGCGGGCGGGCCGACACGCGACCACGCCATCATGCCGACCGTGGCGATGGCGGCCACGGCGACGGGCGCCAGCAGCCACGGCAACACGCGCCGCCGCGGCGCCCCGTCGTCTCCGACGCGCGACGAGGTCGCGAGGCTCGCGTTGCCGTCCGTATGCAATCCCTGGTTCCCAGGCGCCATGGTGGTCGCGGTTTGCACGAGGCGCGGAGGCGCGGACGTGGGAGAAAACGGCGCGGGGGTGAGTGCAGGTAGCAGCGGCAGCTTCGGCACCAGAACGTGCAGCGACTGGATGGCCTGCTGGCCACTTGCCTCCCGATAGGCCGCTGCTGCTTCCAGCTCCCCGCGCAGCTCTTCGACGCTCTGCTGCCGTTCGCCGCTGCGCTTGGCGAGGGCGCGGTCGATCACCGGCCAGAGCGCATCGGGGATGTTGGCGTGGGGCTGGACCTTGCGCTCGAGCACGGCCGCCAGTGCGGCGCTGGGCGTGGCGGCCGCAAACGCGAGATCGCCGGTGAGCATCTCGTAGAGTACGGCGCCCATCGAGAAAATGTCCGTGCCGACGCCCACGTCGCCGCCACGTACCTGCTCGGGAGACATATACGCCGGCGTGCCGAGCACTTCGCCGTCCTGGGTGAGCGAGATGGCGCGCACGTCTTTCGACTTGGCGATGCCGAAGTCGAGCAGCTTCGGAATGATGACGTTGTCTGGCTCGGTGGCGAGGAAGATGTTCGAAGGCTTGATGTCGCGGTGGATGATGCCGAGCGCGTGCGCTTGGTGCAGCCCGCGGAGCACGGCGACCACGATGGCCACGGTCGCGTCCACCGCGATGGCGCCTTGCGTCCGCATCACTTCTTCGACGGTCTGTCCACGCAAGTACTCCATCAGCAAGACGGGCTGGCCGTCGTCTTCGCGGAAGTAGTCGTGCACGCGAACGAGGTTGCGGTGCACCAAGCCCGCCGAGAGTTCGGCTTCGCGCTGGAAGCGCTGGGCCAGCGCGTCTTGGTCCTGGCGGGCGTGAACCAGCTTTGCAGCCACCAGGTTGTTGGTCTCGCGGTGGCGGCCGAGCCATACGGACGCGCATCCGCCTTCGCCGATGAGACTCATCAGCTCGATGCGCCCTCCCACCAGGCGAGGGTTGACTTTCACGACGGAGCTCATCTTGCGGCCTGCGCCAACATCGCCATCCGACACGCGACTGCCAGCCCCGACCGCGACGATTCCGTGCGATCGCGCGCACCCTGGCGCACAGGCGGAACGAACCTGCTCAGAAAGAGCCCACGGCCAGAAGTTGCGCGCCGCCAGGCAGCGGCGCGAGCCCCGCGCGCGCGGGATGGGAGCGCGGGCCGAACAGAAGCAATCCGCCGCCGACGGCGAGGCCCGCAGCGCCCACTGCAGTGGCGGTGATCCCGAGGACGCCGAGCGTGCTGGCGCGGCTCTGCCGCGATTCGATGTCGCTCCGCGAGGAACCCGGGCAGCGGTCGCCAGGACAGGTGCTCTGGATCGTCGAGATGTCGTCCTTGCGCACGACGAGCATCACGATCCCGCCGGTCAAGAACGCAGCGCCGCCCCCGAACGCGACCCAGGTCCACGGCGTCGGTGAGCCGCCACCTCGCGCCATCGGCTCGGCCTTCACTACCGCGCGGGGCGGCGGCGCGATGGCGTGGTTCTTGGTGTGAAAGAGCTTCACGGCCGTGGTGGCCATCGTGGTGGCGGTGAACGGCACGACGCGCATCTTGCCTTCGTCGGACTTGATCCGCAGCTCGTGCGGACCTGGATCTACCTCGTGCAAGCCTGCGCCTGCCCACTCGTCGTCGTCGAGCAAAACGAGCCGTTCGTTGTCTTGCATGGCGGGACCATCGATGCGGACGTACCCGATGCGCGTGGCGAGCTTCGTGGCTGCGTCACGTGAGGCCGAGGCCACCGCGGCATCTTCCGACGACGGGATCTGCGTGCCGTCGACGGAGCGCAGATACAGCTCGCGCGCCTTCGAGAAGCGGCCGCTGCCTTCGGTGCACTTCGCGATCTGGTACCGTACGGGCGATGTGTCTCGGAACGACTGCACGCGTTGCAGCTTGGCCAGCGCGTCGACGTAGAAGCCTTCTTCTTGTTGCCTGAGCGCGTCGCTGAACAGCTGGCGCGCTTGGGCCACCGTAGGAACGGGTTCGGCGCGCCCCGATGACGGCAAGAGGAAGGGTGCTCCGCCCATCATCAACGGCAGTGCCCGGCAGAGCAGGCTGCGCTTGTAGTCCACGCA
>JAYUXI010000310.1:0-1549 GCA_043753085.1 Myxococcales bacterium
AACGGAATCGGTGGCGCGAGTCGCTCGAGATCGGGGCGGTCGAACGAAGTCGGCGCGATGTTCGGCAGATCGGCGAGGAAGTCGGGATCGCTCACGACGCGCCTCCCGCGGCGGCCATCTGCGAGCGGCCTGCATCGTGCACGCAGGCGAAGAATATCGTGTTCATGAGTGCTCCAGATCGGTGAGAGGTGCCTTTGCATCGAACATGCGACGCTTCAGCCAGAGGGAGAGGTAAACCAGCGCCAAGAGCGCCGGCACTTCGATGAGCGGGCCGACGACACCCGCCAGCGCTTCCCCGGACGAGATCCCGAAAAGGCCGATGGCCACGGCAATGGCGAGCTCGAAGTTGTTGCCCGCCGCCGTGAAGGAGAGCGACGCCGTGTCTTCGTACGAAAAGCCGAGCTTCTTCGAGATCAGGAACGCCGAGCCGAACATGATGGCAAAGTACAAGACGAGCGGGATGGCAATGCGCACCACGTCGAGCGGCAGGCGCACGATCTTGTCGCCCTGCATGCCGAACATCAGGACGATCGTGTAAAGCAGCCCGACCAGCGCCACTGGCCCGATGCGAGGCAAGAACCTCGCCTCGTACCAGACCTCGCCGCGCGCATTCACGAGAAGCGCGCGCGTGGCCGCCCCAACGGCGAGCGGCAGACCGAGGAAGAGCAGCACGCTCTTGGCGATCTCCACCATCGAGACGTGGAAGTCGCTGACCTCGGCGCCAAGCCAGCCGGGCACCACCTGCAAGTAAAACCAGCCGAGCACCGAGTAGAAGACGATCTGGAATACCGAGTTCAGGGCCACGAGCAGCGCGGCCACCTCGTTGCTGCCGCGCGCGAGCAGATTCCAGATCAGTACCATGGCGATGCATCGAGCCAGACCGACCAGGATCAGACCCGTGCGGTAGTGCGGCAGATCGGGAAGCAGCAGCCACGCGAGCACGAACATCACCAGGGGTCCCAGTACCCAATTGAAGAACAGCGATGCGCCGAACAGCTTGCCGGCACCGGCAACCCCGCGCAGCCTGCCGTACCGGACCTTGGCCAGCACCGGGACCATCATGAAAAAGAGCCCGACCGCGATGGGGAGCGAGACGCCGCCTACTTTGACGATGTCGAGCGCGGGGCCGAGCGCGGGCACCACGCGACCGACCGCAATGCCGAGGCCCATCGCGAGGAAAATCCACAATGGCAAGAACCGGTCGAGGATCGAGAGCTTCGATGTCACGGGTGACGTCTCGACCCTTCCGGAGGCTGGAGCGATGCGGGACATGGGCGCTTTTATTTCGAAGAAGTTCGAAGATGCGAAGAACGGAATCAGCAGCAGTCGGGAGAGCCACCACGCTTGCAGCAGTCTTCCCAGAGGTATTCCGTGAGCCGACGCAGCGCGCGGTAGGCGGCGCCGTAGTAGATGAAGGTGCCTTCGGTGCGGCTCGTGAGCAGGCCCGCGCTCGCGAGCCTTTTCAAGTGGTGGCTCAACGTGGAGGCAGGCACATCCACGTGCTCTTGGATTTCGCCCGCCGCCGCGCCCTCGGCCCCGGCTTGCACCA
>JAYUXI010000311.1:0-4085 GCA_043753085.1 Myxococcales bacterium
CCGGAGCCGAGCGTGATTCCGCTGTCGAGGCCGGTGTTCGGCGAGGCCGAGAAGCAAGCCGTCCTCGAGGTGATGGACTCGGGGATGGTCGTGCAAGGACCGCGCGTGCAGGCGTTCGAAGCGGCGTTCGCGCAGGTCGTTGGCGTTCGCCACGCAGTGGCCACGTCGAGCGGCACGACCGCGCTGCACCTCGCGCTGCTGGCAGCCGGCGTGACCAATGGCGACGAAGTGATCACCTCGCCCTTTTCGTTCATCGCGTCGACCAACGCGATTTTGTACGCGGGCGGGACGCCGATCTTCGCCGACATCGAAGCGGGATCGTTCAATCTCGATCCCGAGGCAGTCGAGCGGGCCATCACCGCGCGCACCAAGGCGATCGTCGTGGTGCATCTGTTCGGCCGTGCCTGCGCCATGGACCGACTCGTCGCGATTGCGCGCCGGCACGGCGTGGTCCTGGTGGAGGACTGCGCGCAGTCGATCGGCGCCACCTTCGCAAACCAACCGGTGGGCTCGTTCGGCCTGGGTGCGTTCAGCTTGTACGCCACGAAGAACGTCACCAGCGGCGAGGGCGGCATGCTCACCACGAACGACGACGGCATCGCCGCGATGTGGCGCTCCTTGCGGCAGCACGGCATGGTCCGCCGCAACCACCACGAGCTGCTCGGCTTCAACTACCGCATGACCGACCTGCACGCGGCCATCGGGTTGGTGCAGCTTGGCCGGCTCGCCGAGCTCACCCGTGCGCGGCAAGACAATGCGGGTTACTTCGACGAGCAGCTGCGTGGCGGTGTGGTGCCGGCCCGCGCGCCGGCGGACAGCGCGCACGTCTACCACCAGTACACGGTGCGCCTCGCCAACGCTTCGGCCGAGCACCGCGATGGCGTCGTCCGCGGCCTCGCCGAGCGCGGAGTCGAAGCCGGTGTATTCTACCCGATTCCAGCGTATCGGCAGCGGCACCTGGTGGAGCGCGGGCTCGGCATCGCCAGCATGCCGAACGCAGAGTGCGCGGCGCGCGAGGTGCTTTCGTTGCCGGTGCACCCGCAGCTCACGCACGAGGACCGAGTGGCCATCGTGCGTGCGTTCGCGGAGGTGACCGGTCAGTCGGTGGAGCAGTAGCGGCTCGCCACGAAGTCGCGCTCGCGCTACTGCCAGCCGATCTTCATGCGGCGCAGGCGTACCGAATGGTCGCGGCACAGGGTTTCGAGGTCGGTGAAGTCGGCGGCGTCGAGGTGGGCGGTGGAGAGCACCACGTCCTGGATCGACATCGAGCCGAACAGCGCCGGCAGTTTGGCGCGCCCGCCAAGCACCGGGATGCCGTGAATGACCACGCCCTGCTTGGTCGTGTCGTCGTCGACGAAGCCAACCGCCACCATGCCCAGGGTGCCATTTTGCCGGAGCTCCCGCACCACCAGCTCGCCTGCGTCTCCGGCGCCGTATACCAACACGCGCCGCTTCTTCGAGTCGTCGGCGCAGGCGATCAGCCAGTCGCGCATGAGCCGGAACGACAGGCGGCTGGCTGCAAGACCCATGAGCAGCAGCAGCGTGTCGAGCAGGAACATGGCCCGCGAGAAGCCCGCGAAGCCGCGGAACGCCAGCAACACCACGCCCGCGGCGGCCGCTCCCGCAAGCACCGACGAACCGACGATGCGGCGGACGTCGGCGACGCTGGTGTAGCGCCAGAGCCCGCCGTACAAGCCGCTCGCGAGCAGCGCGAGCAGCTGCGCCACGGCGACCATCGGTAGCGACTGCTTCATCAGCGTGAAGTGCGGCTCGACCCATTCGCCGTCGAAGCGCAGCAAAAATGCGCCGTAGTACGCCAGCATCACCAGCACGAAGTCGTTCAGGACCTCGATGACCCGGCGCTTGTAGGCAAAGTTGACGAAGGTGGGAAGGCGCGCCTTCGAGGCGGCGGCCGGCGGGGCGTCCGGGTCGACGACACGCTTGTAGACTTTGACGCGGGCCAGGAAGATCGCGACGAAGAACACGATCAGCAAGAACATCGGGAGAAGCCCCAGCGTGATCGACTGCGGGGCGCGGCTGGCGATTACGCCGGCGATGCCCGAGAGGGTGGCGAGCCCGTAGAGCGTGACGGTGGCGCCGCGCTCGGACAACCCCAGCTCGACCAAGCGATGCGACGCGTGATCGCGTCCGCCCTGCGAGATCGGGCGCCCCTCCAGTCGGCGGGTAACGGTGACCAGGGTGGTGTCGAGGATCGGCAGTGCCAGCACCAGTACCGGTGGGCCGAGCACCGCGATGAGGTTGCCGCCCGACTGTTGCAGCCTGGTCTGGTAGAGGGCGGCTCCGCCGAGGAAGAAGCCGAGGAACAAGCTGCCGGAGTCGCCCATGAAGATGGACGCCGGGTGAAAGTTGTAGACGAGGAAACCCGCCGCGGCGGCCGCGAACACGATCACGAGCTTGGCCTCCGGCACGAAGCCGCCGGTCCCGAGTAGGTACGCCATGAACAGCGCTGCGAGCAGCGAGATGCCCGCCGAAAGGCCGTCGATGTTGTCCAGCAGGTTGAGGGCGTTGGTGACTCCGACCAGCCAGAACACGGTCAGCGCCTGGTTGACGATGGGCCAGGGCGTCCAGTCGAAGGACACGCCGTACGCCGTCTGCACCACCGCCGCGACGAGCTGCGCGACCAGCTTGGTGTACGGCTTGAGCTGGACGAAGTCGTCGACCAGGCCCAGGACGAACATGGCGGTGGCGCACGCCACCAGCAGACCGCCGCGCGAGAGCTGGCCGCCGAGACGGAGGTAGGCGTATCCGACCAGAAAGCCCGCGTAGATTCCGATGCCGCCGAGCAGCGCGGTAGGTTTCTGGTGCCATCGGTCCGTGCGCACGGCGGCGACGAAGCGCGTGCGTCGCGCGAGCGTGCGCACGAGCGGCGTGACGGCGACGCTGGTCGCGAAGGCCAGGACGAAGGCGATGAGATAGCTCATGATGTACGAAGGGCCGGACGCACACCCGGCCCGAGAAGCGCTGGAAGCAGTAGCAACGCTGCCCCCGCCGCGCCAGGGGCGGTCATGCGGTTACAGCGCGCGCTCGAATGCCAGCACGTCGTCCAGAATCTGATCCAGGCGCCGCACGGGCTGCCAATTCAGGAACGACTTGGTCTTTTCCAGGCTGGGGATACGGCGCTGCATGTCTTCGAAGCCGACTTCGTAGGCCTTGTCGTAGGCAACCAGCTCGATCGTCGACTTCGAGCCGGCACGCTCGATCACCCGCTTGGCCAGGTCCATCATGGTGACCTCTTCGTCGTTGCCGAGGTTGAAGACCTCGCCGAACGCGTCGTCTCGGACGAGCAGGTCCGACAGCGCGCGCACCGTGTCCTTCACGTGGCAGAAGCAGCGGCTCTGGGTGCCGTCGCCGTAGACGGTGACCGGCTCGCCGCGCAGGGCCTGCCGCACGAAGGTGGGGATGACCATGCCGTAGCGGCCGGTTTGCCGCGGGCCGACGGTATTGAAAAGGCGGCCGACCACCGTGGGCAGCTTTTTCTCGCGGAAGTACGCCAGGGCCATGAACTCGTCGATGGCCTTCGAGCATGCGTAGCTCCAGCGGCCTTTGGTGGTCGGGCCCATGACCAGATCGCCGTCTTCGCGGAACGGCAGGGCCAGGCTCTTGCCGTACACCTCGCTCGTCGAGGCAACGAAGACCGGTTTGCTTTTCTTGGCGGCGAGCTCGAGGACGATCTCGGTGCCGCGGATGTTGGTCTCGATGGTGCGGACCGGGCTCTCGACGATGAGCTTCACACCCACCGCCGCCGCCAGGTGGTACACGCGGTCGGCCGCATCGAGCAGCTCGGCGGTCAGGCGTTCCTCGGTCACCGAGCCGATCACGTACGAGAACCTCGGGTGGCTCTTCAGGTGCTCGATGTTGGCGATGGCGCCGGTCGAGAGATCGTCGAGCACCGACACGTGGTGGCCGCGCTCGAGCAGCTCTTCGGCGAGGTGCGAGCCGATGAATCCTGCTCCGCCGGTTAGGAAAAATTTCATGGCCGTGAGTCTTTCGGGGGGAAGGGGCCGCTCTGGCGCGACCCGAGTCCTACGCGGTGGTAGCGGAAACCGGCCGCCAAGGCAGCTTCC
>JAYUXI010000312.1:0-4082 GCA_043753085.1 Myxococcales bacterium
GCAGCGCGGATCGATCCACCGACCCTGGCCGAGCTGCTCGACATGCCTGGCCCACGCACGCTGGCGGGCCTGTTCGGCATCAGCAACCACGACAACGTCGGCGGCATCTTCCGGAACCTCGCGGCCTTTGGCTGCGACGGCGCGTTGCTCGATTCGGCGTCGTGCGATCCGCACTACCGCAAGGCGATCCGCGTGTCGGTGGGTGGCGTGCTGCGGGTGCCGTTCGTCCGCACCGGCACCGACGTGGAGCTGGTGGCAGCCCTGGCGGCGGCGGGCTACGAGATCCTGGCGCTGACGCCGGCGGGTGCGACCGCGCTGGGTGCCGTCCAGCCGTCGCCGCGGCGCGCGATCTTGTTCGGTGCAGAGGGCAGCGGCCTGGCGCCCGCCGTGCTGGCGCAGAGCCACGGTGTGCGGCTGGACATGGCCGCCGGGTTCGACTCGCTGAACGTGGCCACGACCAGTGGCATCGCGCTGTACGCGCTCGGCGCGGCGCGCGCTTAAACGCCGCCGTCGTCGGCGCCGGCGTCCGCGGCGCCACTGCTCGACGAGCTGGAGCTGGAGCTGGAAGACGAGCTCGACGACGAGCCCCCCGAGGAGCTGGAAGACGAGCTCGACGACGAACCGCCGTCGCCTTCGGGCTCGCCGCTGCTGGTGCCGCCGGCGTCGCCGCTGGGAGCGCCGCTGCTGGTGCCGCCGCCGCCAGGCTTCGGTGGTTCCTGCTGGATTCCCGCGACGTTGTCCGAGCACGTCGTGGCGGCGCCGTCGGCGCCAGAGGGTATGCACACCAGGCCGGCCGCGCAGTCGGTGGTCACGAAGCAGCGCTCGCCCAGCGCGGCGGCGCCGTTGCTGCCGCACGCGCTGATCCCGAGCGAGACCGCCAGCACCGCGCCACACGCCAGCAGACCCACACGCGACGAAAAACAGCGCATGCAGCCCAGCATACGAGAAATGGCCGCCCCGTCACCTGCCGAGCGCGTCAGGCCAAGGTCACGAGGACGTCACCTTCGTTCACCGCCTGCGCCTCGGCCACGTGGATCTTCTCGACGACGCCATCTTCGGGCGCCTCCAGCGGCATCTCCATTTTCATCGACTCGAGAATGACGAGGGTCTGGCCTTCGGTGACCGTGTCGCCCTCCTTGACCTCGATCTTCCAGATGGTTCCGGTGATGTGCGCTGCGACTTCGGTTGCCATCCCGGGAATCTCCCCCATGCAGCCCAGCGTTGTCACGTCGTTTCCGCATCTTCCCCTTGGGTTTGGCGGACCTTCTGCGTACACTACACCCACGGTTTTTCGCCGCACAGCATCGAACGAGAGACACACCATCATGGCGGAACAGAAAGAAAGCTCGGTCCTCTTCTCCCTCAAAGAATTGATGAACCTCGAAGAGGATCGCATCAAACAGGAGGAAGACACGAAGATGCGCGCCGAACAGGCCGTGATCGACGCGCAGCGCGCCGAGGAGCGTCGTCTTCGCGAAGACGAACAAGCGCGCCAGAGCGCCGCCGAGAACGCGCGCCGCGCCGAGGAGCAGCGCCAGCGCGAGGAGCAAACGCGTCTCGAAGCGATCCGTCATGGTGAGGTCGAAAAAGCGAAGGCGGACGCCGAGAACCAAGCTCGCTTGGCCGCGATGCGGCAGCAGCAAGAGCACGAGCAAAAGCTCACCGTCATCAACCAGGACCAGCACAAGAAGAAACTCACGTACGCCATCGGCGGCGTGGTCGCTCTACTCGTGGTCGTCGGGGTCGGCGCGGGCGTTGCCATCAACAGCTCGAACGCCAAGACCCAGGCCGCTTTGCAAGAGATGCAGGCGCGCGAAAAAGAGGTTGCCGATCTGCAGGCATCGATGAACCAGCAGAAGGCGGAAGCGGCGAAGATCGACGAGCAGCTGAGGAGCACCACCGACGTGGCCACGCGCTACCGGCTGGAAGAACAGAAGCGCGAGAACGAGAAGCGCCAGAAAGAGATTGCCGCCAACGAGCAGTCAGCGGCAGCAGCAGCAGCCCGAGCCAAGGCCGGCGCTGGCAGCAAAGGCGGCGGCGCTGGCAGTGGCGGCGGGAACAAACCCGGTTGCCCCCCAGGCGATCCGCTCTGCACGAACTGAACATCCCCCGTGCGACACGACTCCCGTGAGACCACTCGCGACATCTTTGGGCTCCAGCCCGTGCGGGAAGCGCTCGCCGCCTACGGCGAGCGCGTGATGCACGTGTTCGTGGTCGACTCGGAATCCAAGACCACCGCCGGCATCGTCAGTATGGCCCAAGCGCGCGGCGTGCGCGTCACCCGGGTCACCTCGTCCGAGCTGGATCGCCGCACGCGGCAGGGCCGTCACCAGGGCGTGCTTGCGTCGGTGCCGCCGCTGGCCGTGCTCGACTACGCGGGACTTTCGGCCGCGCTCGCCGAGCCGGGTCCCCGCGTGGTCGTCGCGCTCGACGAGATCGAAGATCCGCAAAACTTCGGCGCCATCGTGCGCACCGCCGTGGCGCTCGGCGCCTTCGCCGTGATCTGGCCCGAGCACCACTCGGCGCCGCTGTCGCCGGCCATGGTCCGCGCATCCGCGGGGGCGGTCGAGCACGCGCGGCTCGTGCGCGTGCCGCAGCTGCCCGAAGCGCTCTCGTCCCTGCACGACGAGCATGCCTTCGAGGTCGTCGGGCTCGACGCGAACGGCGATCACGAGCTCGATGCGCGCCAGTACCCCGAACGCGTCTGCCTCGTGGTCGGCGCCGAAGGCAAGGGCCTGCGCAAAGGCGTCAAAAAGGCGTGCGACAGCCTGATGCGCCTGCCCATGGATGGGCCCATCGCCTCCCTGAATGCATCCGTCGCTGCGGCGCTCGCGCTGCACGGCGTGCTGCGGGCGTCTCGCGCCACGTAGAACGTCCGTCTCGAGCGCGGCAGCGCAAACGCTTGCTCCGCGTAGCACGGGCCTTGCTTTCTAGGCTGCGGGGCCCGATCTTCTGACCGTGCCGCGCAAGCCCGCGTCCCCGCAGCAGATCGATCCGCTCGCGGCGTTTCACCCGGCGGTGCGCGAGTGGTTCCGCGCTTCCCTGGGCGAGCCCACGCAAGCGCAGGCGCTTGCCTGGCCGCGCATCGCCGCGGGGGAGACCACGCTGCTGCTCGCGCCCACCGGCTCCGGCAAGACCCTGGCCGCGTTCCTGTCGGCCATCGACCGTCTGGCGCGTGAGCCGGATCCCGGCAAGGCGCGGTTGCGCGTGCTCTACGTGTCGCCGCTCAAGGCGCTCGCAGTCGACGTCGAGCGCAACTTGCGCGCGCCACTGGCGGGGGTGTTCGAGGCTGCGTCGCGGCTGGGCACGCCCTTGCGCCGTCTCGAGGTTGCAGTGCGCACCGGCGACACGCCGCAAGCCGAGCGGCAACGCATCCTGCGCGCCCCCCCGGACGTCCTGATCACCACGCCGGAATCGTTGTATCTTCTCCTTACTTCCGGGCAGCGCGAGATCCTGGCGTCGGTCGACACGGTGATCATCGACGAGATCCACCAGCTGGCGTCGAGCAAGCGCGGCTCGCACCTGTTCGTGTCGCTCGAGCGTCTGCAGGCCCTGGTGCCCGGGGCGAAGATCCAGCGCATCGGGCTGTCGGCCACGCAAAGGCCGCTCGACGAGATCGCGCGCCTGCTCGGCGGCCTCGAGCCCACGACGGGCAAAAAACCGCCCCTGCCCCGGCCCGTGGCGATCGTGGACGCCTCGGCGAAGAAGGCGCTGTCGATCACCGTCGAGGTACCGCCGCCGCTGCCGGACGGCCTGCAGACTCCGGAAGGCGAAGGCGAAACGGCGACGCGGAGCATCTGGCCGCAGGTGCACGTGCAGCTGGTTGCTCGCATCCGCAAGGCGCGCTCGACCATGATCTTCGTCAACAGCCGCCGGCTCGCCGAACGGCTCGCCACCGCGCTCAACGAGACCGCCGGCGAGGAGATCGCGCTCGCCCACCCCGGCTCGGTGGCCAAGGACAGCCGGCGCGCCATCGAGGAGCGCCTGAAGGCCGGGGAGCTACCCGCCATCGTCGCGACGTCATCGCTCGAGCTCGGCATCGACATGGGCGCCGTCGATCAGGTGATCCAGGTGGAGGCTCC
>JAYUXI010000313.1:0-4072 GCA_043753085.1 Myxococcales bacterium
ATTCCCACCGAAGACGAAGCGGTAGCGGCGTGGCAGGCGAGGCATCGCCGCCAGTTCAACACGCATCTGCTCACGTGGCTGGTGGTGTGCACGGGGCTGCTGGTCATCAACCTGCTGGCTGGCGGCGCGCTGTGGTTCCAGTGGCCACTCGCGGGGTGGGGCATTGCCGTGGCGTTGCAGGCGGTCGGCACCTTCCGGTCGGCCACTCCCGAGCAGATTACGCGCGTGAAAGAGCGCCATCGCAAGAAGACCCAGGAGGCGCGCAAGCGCATCGAAAAGCAGCAGCGCAAGCTCGAGACCGAGCAACGGAGCGCGATGCAGCAACGCGCCAAGGAGCAGCGCAGGCTCGACCGCGCCCGGCGCCAGGATGCCGCCGCTCTCTTCGAGGTCGCCGTGGAAGAAGGGGTGGCTGCGCTCATGCAAGTGGCGACGCGCACCCTGACCAAGGTCTCGCAACGCTCGCGCAACGCCGAGCGCAAAGAGACCGACTTCGACCGCTACGTGGCCGCGCGCCAAAGTCGGCAAGGGCGCCCGCAGCGCATGGCGGTTCGAGTCGCTACCGGAGACGGAGCTGCACCCGTTGCCTCGAGACCAGAGACAACGGTGCGCATCGCCGAGGAGCTGGACCACGAAGTCGACGACGAAGCGATCGTGCAGCACCGCCGCCGCTGAATGGCTCGCACCGTCAGAACGAGCCGGTGATGCCGACGCCACCAGGCGCCGCCGCCGCACGTGGCGCGCGCGTTGGTGGCGAGCGCGAGCACGAAGCCCGCCGCGAAGCAGAGCGGGCGCATGCGCGAACCATTGCGATGTGCCGAGGGTGCGTCGAGGGAACACGCAGAGTCGTGCGGAGGCGTGGCGGCGGCTCCTCACGCCTCCGCGTCGACGGTTTTGCGGGCCGAGTCCAGCACGAAGCGCGGTGACGTGACGAGTGCATTCTGCAGCCGTTCGTCGTGGGTGGCGATCAGCACGGCGCGGTTTTGCTCGGCGCATTCCCTGAGCAGCGCCACGAACTTTTCGCTCTGCTCGGCGTCGAGGTGCGCGGTGGGCTCGTCGCACAGGAGCAGCGGCGGGTCGAAAAAGAGCGCACGGCACAGCGCCACACGTTGCCGCTCGCCGCCCGACAAACGCGACGCGCGCGTGCCGGCCAGCGCCAAGATCCCGAAGCGGGCAAGCAGCGCCCGGGCGCGGGTGCGGTCGGCCACGCGAATTCCGAGCGGAGCGGTCGGCAACAAGACGTTGTCTTCGGCCGTGCGATCGTCGAAGAGCTCGGCGTGCTGGAAGACGAAGCCCACCTGGCGGCGCCGCGCTTCGGCCCGGAACCGCTCGCGAAGCCGCGACGTGGGCTCGCCTTGGACGTACACCTCGCCCACCGTCGGCGTCGACAACAGGCCGGCCAGCGCGAGCAACGTGGTCTTTCCGGAACCGCTCGGGCCGAGCACGAGCGCCACGCGACCGGGCTCGAGCGACAGGTTCACGTGATCGAGAATGGTGCGACTGGTGCGGCCGTCGCGCACGCGCTTGGTCACGTCTCGGAGCTCGAGCACGCTCATGGGTTTGCATCTCCGCGCATCGCCATTGCCTTGTAGCATCCAGCGCTGTCATGTTCGCTCGCTCCGCCCTGCTGCTCGTCCTCGTGGGTTGCGCTCCGCGCGTCGTCACCCCGGCTCCGCCCGTGCAGCCGCCCTGGTCTGACCGCGCTCTGTCGTCCGACGTGGTGTATCTCGGCGAAAAGCACGACAACCCGGAGCACCATCGGCTGCAGGCCGCAGTGATCGAGAACCTGGTCGGACGGGGGGCGCGGCCAGCGCTGGTGCTCGAAATGGTCGACGAGGACGAGCAGCCGGCACTCGACGCGCTCGCGCACGCGACGACGGCCCTGGAGTACCGCAACGGCTTGTCGTGGGACACCCGCGGCTGGCCCGACTTCGCGATGTACGCGCCGATCTTCCGCGTGGCGATCGCACACCGGCTGCGCGTGATCGCTGGCAACGCCCCGAAGGCCACCGTGAAGAAGATCGCGTTCGGAAAGGCCGAGCCAGCCGAGCTGGCGCGGTACGGGCTCGACCTGCCACTGGCTGCGGCCGCGCAGCAGTCGCTCGAACAGGAGCTTGCCGCGTCGCACTGCAACATGTTGCCGCCCGAGTCGCTGTCGGCCATGGCGCTGGCGCAGCGCGCGCGTGATTTCGCTCTCGCGGCGCACGCGCGCGCGGCGCCGAAGCCAGCCCTGGGGCCGCGCGCAGTAGTCATCGCCGGCGCCGGCCACGTGCGCCGAGATCGGGGCGCGCCGTTCTACGCAAACGCCGCCGATCCCAGATTGGTGCAGTACAGCGTGGCCTTCGTGGAAGGCTCTGCCGCCGACTCGCACGACAGCGCGCAGTACGATTACGTGTGGCTCACCTCCACCGCCAACGCGAACGATCCCTGTCAGGACTTCGGCAAGCGCCCGGCGAAGTGAGTTACTCGCGCAGCTTGGCCACCTTGGCCACGCCGCGCAGCAGGTAGTCGAGATACACGGGATGGCCCTGCGTCCATACGGCAAAGAGCGCGAGCGTCTCGGCGTGCTCGGCATCGCTTTCGAACGCTTCCAGCAGTTCGACGCCGCCCAGCAGAGGCAGCTCGTACAGAGTGGGCAGCGGCGGGAAGGTGTTCTCTTCTTCGAACCGCGCCACCACGTAGTCCGCGTCGCCCGGCTGCGCGTCGAGCGCGCGGATCGCGCCGGCGTGCTTGTCCGGCTCGAGCTCGGCGAGCGGCAACAGCTCCCAGCCCGCGTCGATCAGTGCGGGATACATGGTATCTTCGCCAGCCTCGTCGAACGGCACGGCGTCCAGCGTGGCGCCGACCGCGGCGAGCCGGACGCGCAGGGCACTCCGCGCCGACGCGTCGCTCCAGATCGCGTCGAGCGAAAGGGCCAGCTCTTCGTCCGAGCTGCGGCGTAGCAAGCGCTCGTCGCGGGAGGCCGCGTTCACGTCCGGATCGGCCAGCGTGCGCATGGCCCAGGCATGCGCTTCTTCGAGACCGGGCTGCTTTCCTGCGGCCTCGAAGACGAAAGCATGAATCTGGTGCAGCCTGCCGGCCACATAGCGATGTTTGCCGAGCGCGCGCACGAAGCGCACGAGCTCGGTCCGGGTGGGAGTGCCGATGTCGTAGCTGATCACGCTGCGGAGCCTAATCGAGAATCGGGCCGGTCAGCGTCCGTGAGGCAAGGCACTCACGAGCTCTTCCTCTACGCTGGAATCGGCTCCGCCGACGTTCGCATTGCAGCGCTTCGTTCACGGACTCTCAGTCGACGAGGCGGGCCAGGGCGGGTTTGTCGGCGCTGCTCTTGCGCAAAAAGTCGATGGCGCGGGCCATGTGCGGATCCGAGAACATGTGGCCGACGTGATGCTCCTCGGCGCGCACCGGAAAGCCGCGCGTGGCAAGCTCGCCGGCGAAGCCGCGCGAGTGCGGCGCCGTCTGCTTGTCGGCGCCGCAGATCCCCACGTAAACAGGCACCTTGTGCGCGGCGGGGACGTGTGTATGGCCGATCGAACCGCCGGCGAACACCGCGTAGCCGTCGGCCCAGGTGCCCAGCCGACCACGCAGCGCCAGCGAGCTCACGTAGTAAGCGCCACTCGAAAAACCCATCACGAACACCTGGTCGTACGTGGCGCCGTGCCGGGTCTCGAGCTGCTTCTGCGCGCGCTTCCAACCGGCGATGAGCTCGGCCTCGTACTTGGCTTGGGCCTCGGCGCCGCCGGGCCACACGTACGCGACGTCGTTGCCAGGAGCGCGGGGAAAGATCGCGTCGTAGCCGCCGGCTTTGGCCTGGCGCAGCAGCGCACGCTCTTGCGTCCACGACCAGTCGGTGTGCTTGCCGATCACGCCGTGCAAGAACACCACGAGCGTGCGTTTCCCGCCGGCGACTGGGTTGGCGCCGGTCCCGCCGGCGACGTAACAAGTGTCGTCGTCGAGCGACTCGACCTGGGCGGCGCACCACGCATAGTCCTTCACCGGGCGTGGTTTCTTCTTTGGAGCCGCCGCCGCCGGCGCAGCCAGCAGGAGCAAGACGAGAGCAAGACGTCGCACGCTC